>NZ_JBQLZL010000107.1:0-9813 GCF_052168255.1 Almyronema sp.
GTGATAGGGGAGAGGGGGAGGTGGGGGTGATAGAGGGGGGCGGGGGCTTATAGGGGCGGATGGATTTTGGGTTCTTGGGCGAGCAGGGGGCGGCTGAGGGTTGGCTCGACTAGGTGCGGGGTGGGTATCGCGGTCATTTGGTTGGTGGTGGTTTCGCTCCAGCGCATGAGCCAGTTGGGTTGAACCCCTAGTAAGAAGATTAACCAGGCCAAAATCAGGGCTGGGGTGCGCTCAAACCATTCGACTTTGGGAAAGTAGGCGATCGCGTTATCGAGCTTGCCAAAGCAGGTGCGGTTAAGCAAAATCACAAAGTAAACTGCCGTCAAACCTGTGCCCAATACGCAAACCAAGGTCTGCACCGGGAAGACGGCATAGCTACCTTGAAAGACAATAAACTCGGCAATAAAGCCCACCAGTCCGGGAATGCCAGCGCTAGCCATGCCGCCCAGCACCAGCAAGGCACTCACCAGCGGCAGGCCGCGAATCGGGTTCATTAAGCCATTGAGCACAGTCAAATCGCGGGTGCCGACTTTGGCTTCTACCAAGCCCACCAGATGAAATAGCAGCGCCAAAATCAAACCGTGAGCAAACATTTGCGCTACGGCTCCGATCAGGCTGAGCGGGGTCATCGCCGCGCCGCCGAGTAGCACATAGCCCATATGACCAATAGAGCTATAGGCCACCATGCGCTTGATATCTTTTTGGGCGATCGCTGCCATTGCCCCATAAAGCACACTCACTGCCGCCCAGGTCGCCAGCCAAGGAGATAAAGCCGTCCAGGCATCGGGAAATAGCCCCATGCAAAAGCGGAAAATTCCGTAGGTACCTAGCTTGGCTAGCACCCCGCCTAAGAGCATCGCCACCGGGGTAGACGCCGCCACATAGGTATCGGGTAGCCAGGTGTGCAACGGCACCAGCGGCGTTTTAATGCCAAAGCCCACCAGCAAAACCCCCAGCAGCACAAACTGAAGGCCGAGGGGCAATGACAGATTCGTCAAAGCGCTGTAAGAAAAGCTAGTGGCGTGGCTGAGCCAAATCACGCCTAAAAATCCGGCTAAAATCAGCGCTCCGGAGGTGGCGGTGTAGAGCAAAAACTTGGTGGCTGCATAGTTGCGATCGCGCCCACCCCAGACGGAAACCAGCAGATAAAACGGAATTAGCTCAATTTCATAAAACAAGAAAAAGAGGAGCAAATTCTGAGCCAGCAATGCCCCGGCTACACCACTGCTGACCAGTAGCACCAGGGCATAAAACAAGCGCGGTCGTTCAGTTTGCTCCCGGCTGCTATAAATAGCAATCCAGGTCAGCAAACTGTTTAACACCACCAGCGGCAGTGATAGACCGTCTAGCCCCAGCTCGTAGTTCAAACCTAAGGTTTCTAGCCACGGAAAAACTTCTTGAAACTGAAAGGTAGGGCTGCTGAGGTCAAACTGGCTCATCAGCCAAATCGTCCACAGTAAAACCAAGCCCGACAAAATCAGCGAACCTAGCTTGATGCGGTGGGCAGGGATGGCTTTTGGCAAACAGCCAATGGCGATCGCGCCCGCAAACGGTATCCAAATCAGTGCGCTCAGCATAGTCGATTCTAGGCGACGACAAAAGGAGACGGTTGGGAAAAAATCACGAAAAGCATTCAACAGGAGGAGCTGATAGCCGCTACACGCCCTAAGGCAAAGGCCACAGCCGTTGCGTCCAAACAGCGGCAAACAAAGGCCAACTCACCAGCAAAATCAGCAGCACCACCCCAGAGAGAATAGTCAGCACATAGAAGCGGGTTTGACCGACGTTGCCGTACTTCAGCGTTTCACCGCCAAACAGGGAAGCAAAGCCAACGAAATTGACCACCCCATCGACAATATGGCGATCGAGCCAGTCTGTGAGGCGAGAGAGCCAGTCCACCGCAAAGACAACGCTAGAGCGGTAAAGCTTGGGCGTATAAAAATCGTAGGCAAAGAATCTTTGCAAAGCTTTGCCCGGAAGCTGGATGGGCTTCGTCACGCCTGACCCCACGTAGAGGACGGCTCCTAGCGTCAGCCCTATCAGGGTTGACCACGTCAGTAGCAGCGCTACATCTGCGTTCAACTGTGCCCAGGCTGGCAATAAGCCCAAGCGCTGCAAAATCAGCGGTAGGTGCAGCACAAACCCTGCCAGTAGCGTCATCGGCAATGTCATAGCCCAAATATTTTCAGGCGATCGCAGGGTCATCTGCTGCGGCTTACCCGCAAAAATCAAGCCAAATTCGCGGGTCATGCTAAAGGTTGTCAGCGCATTCACCACCAGCAACGTCACAAACAACGCGGGTCGAGTCGGCCACAGCCCATCGGCCAGCGCTAGCATGGCCCAAAAGCCACCCAAGGGCGGCATTGCTACCAGTCCGGCTGCCCCCGCCAGATAGCTCAACCCCGAAATAGGTCGCCGACTCCACAACCCGCCCAACTGGGTTAAGTCTTGGGTAATGTTGTTGAGGATAATCGACCCCGTACTCATCACCAAAAGCGCCATGGCTAGAGCATGAGCCAGCATCAGCAAATAAGCCGCCCCAATCTGCTGCGCACCAACGGCAATAAAGATTAACCCCATGTAGGCACTCACCGAGTAAGACAAGGCTCGTTTAATATCTACCTGGGCGATCGCAATTAGCGTTGCCCCCACTGCCGTAGCCGCCCCGATCGCTATTACCGCCTGTAGCACAAAGGGCGACAACACCAGCACCGGAGACAGCTTAATGAGCACCCAAGCCCCCGTCGAAACGACAACCGAGTTGCGCAAAATCGTCCCCGGCACCGGGCCTTCCATCGCCTCGTCTAGCCACAGATGCAGCGGAAACTGAGCGCATTTACCCATCGGCCCAGCCACCAAGGCCAGCCCAAGCAGCGCCATCAAGCTGGGGTCTACCGTAGCGGTAGCCGCCCACTGCGCCAGCTCGTTAAAGTTCCAGGTTCCGGCCAGGGGATAGATAGCCAAAACCCCCATGAGCAAGAACAAGTCACCAATCCGCTTGGTCAAAAAGGCATCCCGCGCCCCGGTAACCACCAACGACTGGTTGTACCAAACGCCGACAATCAAGTAAGTTCCCAGGGTGAGAATTTCTAGCAGAATGTAGCTAAAAAACAGCGAGTTACAAAGCGCGAGGCTACACATCCCCGCTTCAAACAGCGCCAGCAGCGAAAAAAATCGTGCCCAGCCCCAGTCCATTTCTAGGTAGCCCACAGCATAGAGCTGAGCCAAAAGGTTAAGACCTGTGATAATTAAAATCGTAGCCAGGGTAACGGCTGAAATTTCGATCGAAATGGACAAATCTAAACCAGCAACCCGGAGCCAAGAAAAAGCTTCGTAAACAGGTGGCTGTTGCCAAACCTCAAAAAAAGCAACGATCGCATGAACGAAAGCGGCTAGCGTGGTCACTAAATTGACGTATCCGGCTGGCCTTGGCCCAGTCCGCCGAATCAATGAGGGCGACCAGAGGGCTGAAAGCAGCATCCCCAAGAGGGGATAGCAGGGAATTAACCAAGCAGTTTGGAGCAAAAACTGAAGCATGACTTTCTCTAAATCATAGAGTTTAGTCTAGCAATATATTAAATACTATTGTCAATGCTCTATTTATAGCTAAATGCTGTTCGGCGTATAAGATTTCTGTATTCGAGTCGGTCTTTCGTCTGTTTGATATCTCAAACTCGGCTACTCAACCCGGCTCCTGCTCTGCATAGACCGAGTCGCTATCTGGCAAAATCGCTGGTAAAACGAGCCGTGCTGGAAGTCGCTAGGGGGGTTAGCCTGCCAGTGGCCTCTTCACCAAACGTTACTGTCTGTCAGTCGCCCAAGCGCCCATGCAGTTAAGCTGCCAAACCTAACGGGAATTCTAGACCAAAAACCATTATCCGCCGCTATGGAATCTTCAGTCAGCGCTTCCCTTCACCCACTGCCTCACATTACTGGCTACACCGTTATTGAGCGCCTTTATCTCGGTTCGCGAACGGCAGTGTATCGAGCGGTGCAAATGGCTGATTTGCGATCGGTAGTGCTCAAGGTGCTGCAACGTGAGTATCCTAGCTTCGGCGAGTTGGTGCAGTTTCGCAATCAATATGCCATCACCAAACATTTAGCCATTCCTGGTATTGTCCAGCCTTTGAGCCTAGAACCCTTAGGCAACAGTTATGCCCTAATTATGGAAGATTGGGGGGGCATTTCTCTCAGTCAATATTTGCAACGGCAACCGTTAGCCGTGGCTGAGGTGCTGACGATTGCGCTTTCGCTAGCTGATATCCTCCATCTCCTACACCAGCAGCGGGTGATTCACAAAGACATCAAACCCACCAACATTCTGATTCATCCTGAGTTTAAGCAAATTAAACTGATCGACTTTAGCATCGCCTCTCTGTTGCCTAAAGAAACTCAAGAAATCCAAAACCCCAATACCTTAGAGGGGACGCTCGCCTATCTAGCACCCGAGCAAACGGGACGGATGAATCGGGGCATAGACTATCGGGCAGACTATTACGCTTTTGGGGTCACCCTGTATGAACTGCTGACAGGTCAGTTACCCTTTACGACTAAAGATCCGCTAGAGCTGGTGCATTGTCATATTGCCAGGGCGGCAACGCCAGTGCATCAGGTTAATCCAACCGTACCAGAGCCGATCAGCGCCATTGTGGCAAAGCTGATGGCCAAAAACGCCGAAGATCGCTATCAAAGTGCGCTAGGACTCAAGCATGACCTAGAACAGTGCTTGACTCAGTGGCAAACAACGGGTGCGATCGCTGAGTTTGAGCTAGGGCAGCGAGATTTAAGCGATCGCTTTAATATTCCCGAAAAACTTTATGGCCGGGAAGCAGAAGTTCAAGCCTTGCTGGCGGCCTTTGATCGCGTCGCCGCTGGCAGTGCCGAAATAATGCTGGTGGCAGGCTTTTCAGGCATTGGTAAAACCGCCGTTGTCAATGAGGTGCATAAACCCATCCTCAAACAACGAGGCTATTTCATTAAAGGCAAGTTTGACCAGTTTAACCGCAACGTACCGCTTTCGGCTGTGGTGCAAGCGCTGCGAGATCTCATGGGGCAACTGTTGTCTGAATCAGATAGCCAGCTACAAACCTGGAAAACTCAAATTCTAGCTGCTTTAGGAGAGAGCGCCCAGGTGATGATTGAGGTCATTCCTGAGTTAGAGCAGATTACCGGGCCTCAGCCAGCCGTCCCAGAACTCTCCGGCACTGAAGTACAAAGCCGCTTTAATCGGCTTTTGCAACAGTTCATTCAGGTTTTCACCACCCCTGAACATCCCTTGGTGATGTTTTTAGATGATTTGCAATGGGCTGATTCTGCTTCGCTGCGCTTGATCCAGTTACTGATGGGAGAATCTCAGGCGGGTCATCTACTCATGATTGGAGCCTACCGAGACAATGAAGTCTTTCCCGCTCATCCTCTCGTGGTGACGTTAGATAAACTCAAACAAGCTCAAACAACCGTTACTACTTTAAGTCTGGTGCCGCTGAGGCAGGAAAGCTTGAATCGGTTGGTTGCCGATACGCTGAGCTGTAGCGCTGAGCTAGCTCAGCCTTTAACTAATTTAGTTCACCAAAAAACCCAGGGCAATCCCTTTTTTGCGACCCAGTTTTTGAAGGCGCTGTATCACGATCAGCTGATTACTTTCAACGCTGAAGCTGGTCACTGGCAGTGTGATATTACCCGCGTCCAAGAAGCTTCTTTGACCGATGATGTGGTGGAATTTATGGCCACCCAATTGCAGCGGTTATCTGAGTCCACCCAATCGCTGTTGAAGTTGGCAGCTTGTATTGGCAATCAGTTTGATTTGCAGTCTTTAGAAATTGTTTCGGGTCAATCGGCTACTGAGGTCGCCGCTGATTTGTGGCCCGCTCTGCAAGAAGGATTTGTACTGCCCATCAGCGAAACTTACAAGTTTTTTCAGTCGGCTGAACCAGAAAGTGAGTGGCGCGATCGCTCCATTACCGTCACCTACAAATTTCTCCACGATCGGGTTCAACAAGCCGCTTACTCTTTAATTTCACCAGACCAAAAGCAGGCCACTCACTATCAAATTGGTAAGCTGCTTTTAGCCAATCTGGCGATCGCCGAACGCAGCGATCGCGTCTTTGATGTAGTCAACCAAATCAACATCGGCAAATCTTTAATTCAAGATGCAGATGAGAAAAAACAAATTGCTGAACTCAATCTAAAAGCAGGTCAAAAAGCCAAAGCCGCTGCCGCCTACGAAGCTGCCAAAACTTATTCTCAAACGGGCATTGATTTACTCGATTCTCACTGCTGGGAAACGGCTTATCGTCTTCTCTTTGACCTCCACTTTAACCTGGCAGAAGCGGCGTTGATGAGCGGCGATTTTCAGCTCCTTGAGCAGACGATCGCCACCTTACTCACCTGTGCCCATTCTTCTATTGATCAAGCCAAAATCTACGTCTTAAAGGTTGACCAATATTCTCTACAAGGTCAATTTGCAGAAGCCATTCAAGCGGGCTTAACCGGGTTGCAGCATTTGGGCATTGACATTGACCAAGCAGATCTAGCCCAACTGGCTAACGATGAGTTTGCAGCCGTTGAAGCGAGTTTACAAAATCGCCCGATTGCCACCTTGCTAGATTTGCCTGCTGCGGTTGACCCAGAAGTGCGAGCCGCGATCGCCCTACTCATTATCTTGCAGCCGCCTGCTTATATCGTTGCCAACTTTGATTTATACAGTTTTGTCACTTTTCGGGCAGTGCGCTTATCGATCGAACAGGGCAACACGGCTGAATCTATCAAAGCCTATGTTTCCTATGGCTTTTTAATTGGCCTTATGCATGGTCAATACCAGCGAGGGGTAGAATTTGCCGATTTGAGCTTGCAATTGAGCGCCAAATTAAACGACAAGTTTCAACAGTCTAGGGCTTGTTTTTTAGCCAGTTACGCCATTCAAGTATGGGCCAAACCCATTGAAGGGGCGGCAGAAATTAGCTATCAAGGGTTTTTAGCAGGGCTAGAATCGGGAGAAATTATTCACGCTGGCTACAACTTGTATGGCAATATTCTCAATCGGCTGTTTCAAGGTCAAAACCTGGCTGATATTGCCACCGATATTGACAAATTTTGGCTGATTGGCGAGAAGCTACAGCATGATTTTCTGCTGAGTATGTTGGATGCCTGCCGCTTTTTTGTTAGCGCCCTAACTCAGTCGCTAGACGATCCAGAAGCGCTAGTCGAAGCTGAGCAAACCTGGGTTGAACGTTCTGAAGCCGCTCAATCTCACACAGCTTTGGGCACCTATTATATTTTGCAAATGCATCGCGCCTGCTTGATTCAAGGCTTTCAATCTGACCTGCACTATGTCACAGAGGCGGGTAAATTTTTAGGAGGAACGGCGGGATTTACCACTTCGGCGGGTTATTACTATTACAGCTCTTTGCTGTTGATCAACCACTGTGCCACCTTACCCGCAGCAGAGCGTGACGAGGGGTTGCAGCAAATTGCCAACAATCAAGCGCAACTCAAAATCTGGTCAGAAAGCTGTCCAGAAAATTTCTTGCACAAGTATTTGCTGGTTGAAGCAGAGCGATCGCGCTTAGCGGGTCATTATCTGGATGCGCTTCAGCTTTACGACCGCGCCATTGCTGAAGCCAAAGCCAATCAGTATTTGCCAGAAGAAGCACTCGCAAACGAACTCGCCGCCAAGTTTTACTTAGCTTGGGATAAAGAAAAGGTAGCTGCCGGGTATATGCAAGAAGCCTATTACAGCTATGCTTACTGGGGGGCTAAAGCCAAAGTTCATGACCTGGAAATTCGCTATGCCAGCTTACTGCGGCCTATTCTGCAACAAGCTACCCAACCAACGACGGTGCTTGAAACGCTGGCAACTCTGACCGCTCCCAATTATTCCATCCATTCTGCCGATGATTCCAGCCGTTCTTCTAGCACCAGCGTCAACGTTGCGCTCGATTTTGCCGCCATCCTCAAAGCTTCGCAAAGCCTATCAAGCACGATCAAACTGGTTGAGCTATTAGAGCAACTGACTCGCATTATCTTGCAAAATTCGGGCGGCGATCGCTGTGCCTTGATTTTGCCCAACCCGGCAGGCGAATGGCGAGTGGAGGCGATCGCTACACCCGACGACACCAAACTGTGTTCAGCCGTTCTTGAAGACCACCCCCAGCTACCGATCAAGCTAATTCAATATGTCAAAAATGTTCGGGAAGTTGTGGTGATTGATCAGCTTAAAACTGAGTTACCCGTACTCGATGACTATTTGGTTCAGCAACAACCCAAAAGTGTGTTGTGTCTGCCAATTCTCAACCAAGGCCAGCTCATTGGCATTCTGTGTTTAGAAAATCAGTTTGCTAGCAATGTTTTTACCCGCGATCGCATCTTAATTTTGAATTTCCTTTGTACACAAGCAGCCATTTCATTGGAGAATGCTCGCCTTTATCAAAATAGCCAACAAGCCCTAGCGCGAATTCAACAGCAAGAAGTTCAATATCGCGGTATTTTTGAAACGGTCAGCGAAGGACTGGCAATCATTAGTCTCGAAACGGGCAGGCTGGTGGCGGCAAATCCGGCCTATTGCCAAATGCACGGCTACTCCTACGAAGAACTATTAGCGCTTGAACCGCAACAGCTCATGCGCCCCTCGGCCTATGCTAAATACAACAGCTTTCTCAAGGCCGTTCAACATAGCCAGGAATTTGACTGTGATGCCGTTTGCATCAAAAAAGACGGAACGCCGTTTAACGCCGAAATACATTCTGTTCCCTTTTGGTATAGCGGTCAGTTGTGTGGTTTAACGGTTATTCGAGACGTCAGCCAACGCAGACAGTTAGAACGCACGCTCCAGGAAAACAATCAAGCTTTGGAAAAAACTTTGACTGAGCTACAGCAAGCGCAGATGCATGTAATCCAGAGCGAAAAAATGTCGGCCTTAGGCAATCTGGTTGCAGGCGTTGCCCACGAAATTAACAACCCCGTTGGTTTTCTCAATGGCAGCCTCAGTAACGCCAAAGACTACTTACAAGACCTGTTCGCACACCTAGAAATTTATCAACAGCACTTGCCACCCACTCAACCTGTTCAGGAACACGCCGACACCATTGACCTGGCGTATCTGGTCGAAGATCTGCCGAAAATATTGCAATCTATGCAGGGCGCAACCAATCGCATTCAAAGCATTAGCAACAGCCTACGCACCTTTTCGCGAGCCGATACGGAGCATAAAGTTAGCGCTAACCTGCACGAAGGGCTAGATAGCACGTTACTCATTTTGAAGTATCGCCTCAAAGCCAATGCCCACCGTCCGGCCATTGAGATTCTCAAGCAATATGACGACTTACCTGCGATCGCCTGTTTCCCCGGACAGTTAAACCAGGTGTTTATGAATATTCTGGCTAATGCTGTTGATGCCTTCGATGAAGTGGCTCTGCAAACGAGTTTTGCAGAATTAGAAGCTAATCCGCAACAAATTACCCTGCAAACGACAACGCTCCCGGCGCAAAATATCGTTGAAATCAGGATTCGAGATAATGGCAAGGGCATGACTCCAGCGGTAAAAACTCGCATTTTTGACCATTTGTTTACCACTAAAATGGTTGGCAAAGGCACAGGGCTAGGTTTGGCGATCGCCCGTCAAATTGTCGTTGAAACCCACGGTGGCCGTTTGGAGGTAGAATCTGTCGCCGGACAAGGCTCTGAATTTTTGATCCAGTTGCCCATTCAGGCATAAATTCTGATGTTGCAGACAAGCCCTCGTTACCCCGTTTGACCTTTAGGGTCAAGCAGCCAAGCAGCCCATTGCGCCAAAAGACAACCCATGCCCCCCAAGAT
>NZ_JBQLZL010000108.1:0-3335 GCF_052168255.1 Almyronema sp.
GTTAGCTATCGACAGAGAACTGAATTTAGGCGATCGCACTGGGTAAGGGCAAAGCCAGACCACAGCCCCAACGTTTAAGCGAGGGGCCTTCCTGCGGAAAAAGACATTCATGCCACTGATACCAAGATTCATTTAATGGGGTTTTGAGGATATAAACACTTCCGGCAGGAACAGCATAACGCCCGCGAGAAAGTCGTTTAGGGTAGTTTGACTTTTGGCTGGTATCGGCGGCATCTTTGCGATCGCCTAAGCGATAACGAAAAGGAATAGGGCGTTCTGTCAAGAGGGCATCCATTTGCCACTGGGCTGACAAATCACTGTCTACTTCCGGGAGTTGATGACGCTTCGGATCGCCTTTGTGGAGGGTTTGGGGAATACGATAAGAAAGTCGATTAGATCCCCAGATGGCAGGGGTTATCAAAGCAAAGCTACGCTCAATCTGAGTGCTAAACCTTTGCTTATTTGGCTCGTTTAAGGGCTGACACGTTAGCTCGACCATGTGCCCTTCACCCCCGAAGCGGTACCAGCCATCTTTAATCGAGGAGGTGCAGAGATAAACTAGACCAGTATCAGGATGCATCTGTACCCCGTTTTCTAGAAACAAGCTGCCGCGATCGCGCTCTGGGTCAACGCAGCGCTCATCTGCCATCAGGTGAGGATGCAAATGAGGAACATACTGCCAAGGGTCGCCATAGACCTCAACACTTTTGGCCTCCTGGTCATCACGACTTACTAGCTTTGGCCAATCTGCAATCCTGACCCAGGTTCCCTTTTTGAATTTACCGTCTATGACTTGGCCTGCGGAATCGCGCCAAGGCAGTTCTGCTTGCGCCGAATTCCAGGCAAGTCGATCTACGATTTGACCTTTGGGTATCTCAGTCTTTTCAGGATGAGGATACATTTTGACTAAATAGTTCAGGGGTGTTGGCACACAAAAGTTTTGCGGATCGGCTGCGTTACCCTCAATCCAGCTCCAAAAAGGTCCGGCTAGATAAAAGTCGTCTCGGTGCATCCACTCGGCTCCCTTTTGGGCAGCAAATAAGCCGGATAAGGTAGCCGCACTGGGCGGAAACTGAGCGCCCGATCGCCCTACCAAATTTTCGGGAGAAAGAAATCTGCCGGCACTGCCGTAAAGCAACCCCAGCGGTTGAATCGTAATTAGGTATTCAAACATAGTTTCAAGCAAAGGTTCAGCGTTTATAATCCGCCTGAAGCTGTGGCGGGGTGACGTTGCGATGCAGGTGAAAACCGACTTTGGCAAGGTTGATCACCCAATGGTTGAAGTCTCTTATGACATATGAATTACCCTTGAGCAGTTCTGGTTTTACCAGAGACTCGTCGCTATAGTCTGGGTGGTAGCGTTGAGCACTGCCTAAAATACCGCTGAAGCTGCGTCTCTGAGGTTCTAGACTTACTTGGTTCCACCAGGTGCTAGGTTGCTCTAAAAGTTTGCGGTAAGGTTCACCGAAGTAAACTTCGATCAGCCCTAAGGCTACTGCTATTTGACAGCCTTGAAACGCATGACGCGATTCCAGCGCAGCCACGTCATTATATAGATGAGTCCAGTTGGGTTTATCTGGGCTGTTGTTGCGATCGCAATAAGCGCTGAGCAACCCCGTTGAGGGCATTGCTAACGGCGCGACTGGCACGTTAGAAAAATCTCCGGCTAGCAGCCACCACGGGCAAACCCACTCCAGCAGGTTGCCGCCGTTAAACAAAATGCGAAAGGCAATGCGATCGCGGCCTTGAGCTTTAGCAGATTGCTCGGCTTCTCGGCAGTTTTGGAGTACATCTCGCTGGGGCACATGAGGAGCTGCCCAAACAAAACCCACGCTAGCGGTAATGGGCTTTGGTTGATTAGCGCCATGTCTAAAGGGTGCGCTGGCATCGGCTTGTAAGCTAGCTCCTTGCCAAAACTGCTGGTCAAAACGACTGAGCCAGTCGAGGCAGACTTTAGGCTGAATTTGGCCATTTCGTAAGTAGAGAACTCCCATAAAGTCATCACCTCCGGCATAAATCATGCGGCCTTGGCCGGGAAGGTAGCTGTTGCTCAAGTTGCGAATGGCATTGCCCCACTCTCGCATTTGGGCACTAAAGCGGCTTAGTTCTTCTGGGCTGCTGTGATTTTTCAGATAAGCTCCTGCCTGGTCACCGTCCCCCAAAAACCATCCCGTCCAATATTGCGGTTCTGGCGGTTCATTGGCAGAGCGCCGTTTGTTTTTCAGACGGTTTAAGTCTTTGAAGGTTTTGGGATTCAGTTCTTGGGCGATCGCTGTCAAATTGTCAATTTCGCTTGGGCTAAGTTCGACCTGATTTTGCTTTTGCCAGTTTTCGACGACTCGTTTAGCCACTGCTTCATGGGTAATGATACGCTTCACTAGCTCTGGAATGCTCAGTTCTTCATCTGGGTCAATGAAGGCTTCTCCTATTTTTTGGCTGAGGGCTTGATAAAATGCCTTAATTGCTTGCTGTTGCTGGCGGGAGTTTATTTTTTGAGGACTTGTACAGCCAAGCTCAGGCCAAGCGATCGCGTCAGTCCCAGAAAGGGTAGAACTTTCGCTAACCCAGTTGATGCCAATCCAAGCTCGCGATCGCTTTTGCTCATTGAGTCTTTGTCGAACTTGACGAATGGTTTCGCCAGCGTTACCAATCACCCAAAAGAATTCCCAAGTGTGTTTACTCCACAGTCCCCAGTCGCGCTGCCAATAGCAGGTTTGCGCCAGTTGCTCTTCGATCCACTGGCGACAGGTTTGGACAATACATATCCAGGTTTGCTCAAAAGCTTGTTTAGCCACTGCCTGAGGAAATTGCCCTGCAATAATGATCTGGTTTGGCATTCCTTGAGTGACGTTAATCAAAGCCGGAGAGACTACTTCACAGCCGTGGTGGCTAGCGGCGTTGCAAACAGCCCATGAAAGCAAAGACAAAATATAAGAACTGCCGTAGAGATCGCGCAGTTTGCGAGATTTTTCGATAAAGCCTTGCACGGGGGCAAAGGTAATGGCGGTATAGACGGAAGCAGTCATAGGCTCACCGAGATGGCGCAAAGTCTAAGTTGCTTGTACCTTAGCAGGCTATTGGAAGCAGGGTCTTCCATTTGTGGATTTAAGGGGGGTAGCTAGCCGAGTTAGTGTCCTGCTGTCAAAGTTCAACTCAGCATAGGAGCCAGGTTTCAAATTGATCGAAGAACTTAAGTAATTCTTCGTCTCAGCAAAAAAAATCTTTACCTGGGGAATAGCGCTAGAGACTACACCGGGCGGCGTTTGACCGCTAGCTGATGCTAATACTACTCGGTAATATCAATTCTCGATTTTGGATTTTCGGTTTTGAATTGA
>NZ_JBQLZL010000109.1:0-1839 GCF_052168255.1 Almyronema sp.
GCTGCTACTGAGGTAGCTCAGGGGTTCACCATCCCGACGGGGCAAAGCCGTGGCAAGTACGCCATTTTGCTCTTGAATGCCTGTACGCTGATTAAACACATTCATAATTAGCCCCTCAGTACCATGATCTAAAACTCGAACTGCATAGCTATCAGTCTGAAAAAAGACCAAGGTTCCCTCTGTCGAAAAAACGGAGCCTTCCAAACTTTGCTTTAAATCTCTAAATCCAAATTCTGCAAAAACTAAGGTAACACTAAGAGTGAGCAAAATCGGCCAAGTTTTCTGAATACCTTTGAGAAATATCTGATTACGAAAAGCCTTTTTTCTTACGACAATTTGCAATTTTGGAAGATACGTTACGGGAACACTTCTCTGACTTCCTGACCGCTTAATAGCCTGAAATTTAACCTCAGCTTTCTCCAAATCGCCATGTGTATAGGCAGCCATACCTTGAGCAAGTAAAAGCAGTTCCTGGAATGCAGTAAATTGACTATCAAGTGATGTAACAAGCGTGGTTAAGCGAATGAGGTTAGCTTGGTCGCTTTTATAAGCGTTAGATAACGCTGTAATCAGCTCACGAGCTGCCACCTCTGGCTTATAGTAAGCCAAGGCTGTCCATCGCTGCGCTTCAGCCCAATCCCGCATATCAGGATCATCACTTTGCAGCTTTGGTTTAACGTGTATTTCTAGAAACTGAGCTAGCTGCTGAACTCTAGAGCGTCCAAAGCTTCCATTTTGCTCTAACAAATCCAGCAAAGCCTTACGCGTATCACCGCTCATTTCATACAGCTCCTGACCCACCTCATCACACAAGCCAGAAAGCAAGAAATCTGAAACCGCAATCCAAGGAATTTCCAAACTCTTTCCCTGAACATCGAGCTGAAAATTTGCCCAAATTGCGTAGAGTAGCTCTGGCGTCAGCGCTAGTGGAAACGCAGCGTGACAAGCAAACTCAAAGTGAGTCTCGCCAAAGCGTTGCCGAAAATTTTCAATGCGCTGCTGAGTCGCATCAAGCTGAGTTCGCTTTTCGGATAAAACTGGGGGATTCATAGTACCGATTTTACGTCGTGAATCTCAGATCGCCACCGACCTCGTAACACATCGATCGCATTTTGAAAATCCTGGCGACTCACCTCAAACATTGGTACAACCTGAGCAATTGTCTCCGCCGTCGTTCCCTGCCAACGGTTGTGGGGCAAAGGATTAAGCCAAGCTATGCGGCTCACCTGCTGATCAAGCAGCCCTAGAAAATTAATTGTTAGCTCTACCCGCCTGCGATTGAATCCTCCCCGCGCCGCACCCCCATCGCTGAAGATCAGCACCACCGTTCGAGGCGATAGCGCTCTTATGAAATCATCAACCGCTTCTGCTGCTTGGAAAACAGAGTCGTGATACAGATAGCGATCTGGGCAGTTGTGAAAGTAGTAGATGCCTGCCTTACCCAGTCGTCCCGCCCGCACCGCTGTTTCGGCAATCCGCTGCGATAGCCCATGAAATGGCACCATCGAGCCATCTTGATCCACTAGCAACATCAGTTCTGTACGGTTTTTATGCGCAGGGACAAACACCGGATCAAGCAACATCCCCTGTTGCCCAATTTGCTGCACCGTTGCATTAACATCTAACTCCGTACGTGGCCCCTCCCGAATCGAGCGGCGCAGATAACGCCAGCCCTGTTTGAGCTGACGTGACGTAATTGGGAAATACTCACCCACTCTAATCACCTGAGGATTAGTTCGCTCCGAAGCAGTTTTAGAAGTTTGCCGCACTACCTGAGCTAGCTGCACCTCGTCCTGAATTTCTTGTACCTGTTCCAGGGGTAAAGGAGTTGCCTTTGCC
>NZ_JBQLZL010000109.1:1939-44497 GCF_052168255.1 Almyronema sp.
GAGGCGATCGCCCCTCGTATGGCATACTGGCTAGTGCGTTGAGCAAGGTACTGCGCTTCTGTGATACGTGCCTGCAACACCTTAGCCTTAGCTACCTCGGCAGATTGCTCTATCAGCCGTTCAAAGTGATAGTCAAAGATCAGCCGTTCTTCTTCGGTCTTAATCCAAAGCGTACGGCACAATCGCGCCAACGCTTTGCGATCTGATAGGCCAAATCCAAATTGAAGCGCTTTTAGAGCCAGTTGATACTCCCCCAAGCCTAAGGGTAGCCCTGCCTCCTGCAAACGAGAGAAAAGCGTTAGTAATGGCAGCAACTCATCAGTCATGCTCTCGCTTGTTCCAAAGCCTGAACATCGGCTACAGACAGTCCCGTTTTTTGGCTAATCGTTTCAACATCTAGAACATCTAGCAAGCTGCGAGCAATTTCTAGTGCTTTTGCTTGCGCACCTGCCTTGAGTCCTTCTTTGTTCGCTTTGGCGATCGCATTACGAGCATCATAGATATAAATCTCCTGCCGCTCTAAATCCTCCAGTTCCTCTGGTGTTAGCAAGCTCTGATTAGCAATTTCAAAGGCGTGCTGAATTTCGGGAACTGCTGCCATTGTGGGCGGGATCTGCTCTAATGACCTAGCTTCCTTCAAAAAATAAAACCATTTATCCGTTAGCGTCTCCAATTCTTCCAGCGACTTCGTAAAGATTGGCAGTTCAGCAAACACTAGCTCAAGATCGTAGATAGGATAATCAACCAAATAATCTTTCTCCTTCAGCACAAAGCGAGAAATCACGTTCTCTGAAAAGTCGAACATCTTGAAATCTGTAATAGTTAGCGCAATGACTGGATTTAGCAAAGTATAGCTTTCACCACTTTTGAGCTGAATGGAGTAAGCTTTGGCCGCATTATAGAGTATGCGTTTTTCAAACCCTTCAATATTGAGTATCTGCATTTCAATAATGACGGTTTTATTGCCCGTGACTTTAGCCCGTACATCTAGATAGGTGTCTTTAATACCGCGAATGCGAGGGGCTAGATACGGATTAAGGATTTCCAGATCTTCAATTACAGGCTGCTCGTTGTAGAGCAAAGCATTCAGAAAACTGATCAAAATATCTTTGCTCTGTTCAGACCCAAAAATTTTCTTGAAGGCAAAATCAGTTTTCGGATTGATAAAAATCACCACTGTCCTCCTTGCACAGAGTCTATCCGCGCTAGATAGCGCTGATGGTCTTCCCAGTTTTTAAGCAGTACGCCTAAATAGGGCAACTTGCCATTGAGCTTCGCTAGTGCCTCATCTTCAGGGTAGCGATGCAGCACTGTAAACCAATCTATAAGTTCACTAGTGCTAACATTCTTACCTGACATACCACGACCCTTGTGCATATCTTCTCGTAGCGTTAAAAATCTCTCCACAGCTCTGTCGATGATAAGATTTGGAGCCTTGGGGAATAGGGCTTCAACAATTTCGACCAGTCGTTGCTGGCTCGGAAATTCAACATAATGAAACAAGCAGCGTCGCAGAAAAGCATCTGGCAGATCCTTTTCATCATTACTGGTAATAATTACGATCGGCGGAGCTTTGGCCTGAATTTCTTGTCCCGTTTCTTCTACTACAAATCGCTGCTCGTCTAGCTCTAGCAGCAAATCATTCGGAAAATCAATATCAGCTTTATCGATCTCGTCAATCAATACCACCGTGCGCTGAGGATTCTGCAAAGCACGACCCAAAGCCCCCCAACGGACATAGGTTTGCGGATTGTCAATTTGCTGAATCTGCTCATTATCAAGTCGCCCCGCAGCGGCAAGCTGAGCATCTCGTAGACGTCCTACTGCGTCATAGGTGTATAGTCCGTCCCTTGCTCGACTCGTAGATTTCACGTACCAAGCTTCCAGTGGCAAATTTAGTTCATAAGCAACGGCCTGGGCTAGCCGCGTTTTGCCGCAGCCAGGTTCTCCCTTCAGTAATAGCGGACGTCCTAGAAAAATAGATAGATTGACCGCTTCTACAAGTTCAGGGCTAGGCAAATAGGGAAACCGCAACTGACCTGTTTGAGGATCTTGCTCATCATATATTGGCTGTTTTTTACCTGTGTAAGTCAGCTTGCCATTTATAGCTTTAGCCACCGCTCTAGCTCCTCGTACCAGTCACAGCCACAGCGCTCGCAGATTTCCTGCAAGACTAGTTCTGGTATACCATCGTCGCTGTTTTTTAAAATTTGCTCGACAATTTCTTCTTCATTCTTAAATTCTGGTGGCAACTCATCAGATTCGTCTGTGATCCAGTCCAATAGCTCATTATCAGAAAATTCTTCTAACCGAGGCGATCGCACTGGAAACTGCGGCGACCAACGAGAATCAATTTTTTCAACGAACGGTGCGTTCCAGTCTCCTACTCGTCCCTGATAGTCAATTAGAAACATCAGCAGCTTGTAATCAGAGGCTGGTGTTTTTAGCTCACGAGCCTGACTGGCTAGCGGTAGCCAGAAGTCTTGCAGTAAACCTTGAAAGCTAGCTTGAGGCAAGAAATCTACATTGTGGAAAATGAGTAAGACATTTTGCGTTTCCCACCAGCGATACACACGCTGAATAATCTCTTCAGGCACAGGCTGTCCTTTTAAGCCGACACGTCTAGCTAGCTCCCGCCATAGAGCACTAACATCGCTACGCCGCACTCGCCGAGACAAATCAACTTTGACCACTTTACCTGTTAAGTTATGGGGCAAGTGTTGATTGACTAAGCGATTGAGCAGCCATTTCTGGCCATATCCAGGATCGCCGTAAATCAAAAGCGCGGCGATCGCATGTTTGCGAATCAGTTGCGTAAACTGCCGTACCTGTTGCCGATAGCCCAACTTCATCAACGTCCGATAGAGCTGTTCGCTATCGACCACGCGCCAAATTTGATTCAACGCTTCAATCGAGATAGCTAAACCAAATTCTCCCTGCCCCTGTAAGTGACTGACAACCCCAATAACAGTTTCACTACCAGTATCGATTACTGGAGAACCGCTATACCCTGGCTTCAGAGGATGGTTATCTGTGATTTGCAAATCCCAAGCTTGAATCCGATCGCCGCTGTGAGCGTGTAGAGCGACTTGATTCCCTAACTTACCAGACAGTGATCTCCGCTGACGGTAACTATCAAACTTTTGAAAACCAATGGTTTCGATTGTATGACTGCGATCGCCTGAGCATCTTAGTTTTAATGGCGGCTTCTGCCACAAGCCCTCGACCTTCAAGACAGCCAAATCTAATCCTTCAGGCTCCCCGGAAGTAGCGACCGTTGCAGACATGCCATCCACATAAATATGACTTTCCCCACCCACATCCTTAACGACATGAGCGCAAGTCAAGATATATACAGCTCCGCTACTGCGACGAATAACAAACCCTGTACCAAAGTAGTGGTTGCCTGGAACCTGGCTAGTAACTAAAACAACTGAGTTTTCTAACTTCACGAGAGCGTAGATCTTATGCCTTTGGCTTTAGCACCAGTTTAACTGTCAAGTTTGCTTCAGTCTTCGCTTTTGTAATGTATAAGTTGCCTTCGCCTTCAAAAGCGATACCCAGCTCTATTTCAGCTTGGTCAATATCCATATCCCGGCTTAGCTCTTTCCAGGTTTCTGCAATTGGCTTACAGGCTTTTAGCAGCAATGGCTTGATTCTTTCAAAAGAGGCATCTACTTTTTGAGCAAAGCCGCCTGAAATTTGCTGTGCCTGATCTTCAGGAACTTGCGCTTCTATTAGTGTGCCGTCTTGTAGTCGAATGAGTTTAGTAGCCATGCCTATTCCTTGTCTGCTTTAAGCTTTATGCTCTCACTAGAGAAGCCCCAAAGTCTCCTAAGTGTCCCGAACCTCAATATTCAACTAAAGCTTAGGTTCTGATCATTCACGTCATGATCAAAAAAGGCTGGGCAATCGCCCAGCCTAACCTATTGCTGAATCTTCGGAGCTTTTTCCAGACTCTCTCAAGATGCTGCGAGAACTGCTAAGTTGCACCTAAAAATTTGGCTTCTAGACAAGTATTAAGCTCTCTGTTGCTTGCGTCGTCGTTTCAGCACACCAAAGCCGAGAATTGTTGCCATTCCTAAGGTGGTAGCTGGCTCAGGAACTGCTTTAGGATCGGGGTTATCCGGGTTATCGGGATTATCGGGATTATCAGGCGTATCGGGATTGTCTGGCGTATCGGGGTTACCGGGAGTATCAGGATTGTCCGGATTATCAGGCGTATCGGGGTTATCCGGGTTATCGGGATTGTCCGGCGTATCGGGGTTATCGGGATTATCGGGGTTGTCTGGGTTACCGCTGTCGTCAATCAGGGGGCTAAAGGCTGTTACCCCATCCCAACCGATTGCTTCTGCACTCAGCGCTGCGGTAAGGTCGCTGTTAAAGACCACTCGATAATCAAATGGACTTTGCAAATCATCGGTGTTAGGAGCCATGACTGAGCGATCGGTTCGCAGCGGCGCAAAGAACGAGTCACCCAAGAACACAACCTGATCATTCACTAAGTCCAGCCCTGAGGGTGTTACGGTGTTGGTGGCACCGCTAGAGAGCTGTGCCCGTACGTAAGTACCAATACCGGGAATGCCCTCGCCCGTGGTCGGATCTAATTTCAGCAATACGCTAACGGTAGGGCCACCCCCTGTCCCATAAGTAGGCAGCCAGCCGTTAGTGGTAAAGCGACGAAAGTCTTCGCTGGGGCTACCTTGCGTACCATCTATACTAAAAGCCGCGTACAAGTTAGACAAACCATCCCACAAGAGGCCAATTCCGCGCCCATCGGCTCCTGTCGTTTCATAATCGGCTCTGGCCCAATTTCTTAAGCCGTTGGTAAAGCTGGCAACGATCGGATCTTGGTTTTGTCCTGAAGCCTGATTAGTGCCAATATAGAGCGTTGTGTCTCCGAAGGTGACTGAGGCCGCACCACTTGAGATAATGGTGGCCTCGTCACTATCTAGCGAAAATTTCGGTACATTATCGTTAATAGCGCTAAAAACAGCCGCTTGGCTAGAAGCTGCCACGAAACTACCCAACAGCGCGATCGCACTGCTCAGAAAAACTGAGGAATACCTCATACTTCAAAAAGCTCCAAGTCTTGCTAAGACGAATACACCAGTCTCAATTCGTCAATTCACACGCTTGGCAGATTGCTCTGCACCCAGAAGGTTTTACGCTCCAAACCCTTTATAAATACTTTGTAAAGCATTGGCATTGTTAGATACCCCGAACCCCGATGTTGATTAAACGGGCAAAAATCCGCCTTAATCTCCGAAAAAAGACGCTATTATCCGAAGTTCCCGTCTTATTGGGTGATTTTTATGCCTGAATCCACTGAATTTAAGGTACGGCTAACTCGTCGCTTACCCACTTCCCTAGCAGCCTTAGAGCAAATGGCAAGCGTTGAAGTCTGGCCTGAGCGACAACCGCCAACGGCTGACGTTTTGCAATCAAAGCTAGCTGAGGTGGACGGCCTGCTGTGTTTACTGACAGATCCCATTGATCAAGAGTTAATAGCAGCAGCGCCACGCCTCAAAGTCATCAGTCAGATGGCTGTCGGCTTTGACAACATTGATGTGACGGCTGCCACGGCGCGGGGAATTCCTGTAGGCAACACACCAGGGGTTTTGACAGAAGCCACAGCGGACTTTACCTGGGCACTGATGATGGCTGCAGCGCGGCGAGTGGGAGAAGGCGATCGCTTTGTCCGCAACGGTCAGTGGCAAACGTGGGAACCTGACTTACTGCTAGGGTTAGACATTGCCGGAGCAACACTTGGCATTATTGGCTTAGGCCGTATCGGACAGGCTGTCGCCAAACGAGCTGTGGGCTTTGATATGCAGATTTTGTATACGGGGCGGCATCGGTGTGATCCGGCCTTAGAAGCAGCGTTAAAAGCCACTTATGTTGAGCTAGCCGAATTGCTCGCAAACGCTGACTTTGTCTCGATTCATACCCCACTGACACCTGCCACTCAATCGCTGATAGGGGCTGCCGAACTGCGGCAGATGAAATCGACTGCTTTGCTGATTAATACTGCCCGTGGAGCAATTGTGGAACCAGAAGCCCTTTACCAAGCACTCATCAGCGGCCAAATTGCCGGAGCAGCCCTAGATGTAACCGAGCCAGAACCGATTTCACCAGAGAGTCCTTTATTGCAACTCGATAATGTTACCTTTGCCCCGCATCTAGGCAGCGCTAGCCGAGCCACACGAAAAAAAATGGCCGACATGGCGATCGCCAACCTGATTGCCGGACTCCAAGGCGATCGCTTGCCCCACTGCGTCAATCCCGAAGTGTATTAACTTGACTCAATAAGAAAACTAACAACTGGCAAATAAAAGCCCTCCAAAGGGAAGTTTGGAGGGGCTGGAGTTCCTGAAAATCGTCACTGGACGTATGATGCCGGGGATTTTCGCAGTTGGGAAGAGGGGTCTAGCCCATCAGGGCTATTCCTGAACCAGTCCATTACTGGTAATAGACTTTTTGTCCCAAAGCTGAGGCCGCTCGGCTAAAGGCACATAGGGCTGATCGTGGGGGCCACTGTAAATTTGCGTGGGTCTAAAGATGCGGTTAGCTTCTAGCTGTTCTTTCCAGTGAGCTAACCAGCCAGCCGTACGGGCGATCGCAAAAATAGGCGTGAACAAATCAGTAGGAATGCCAAGCTTGCGATAAACTAATCCCGAATAAAAATCAACGTTAGGATAAACACCTTTACTGCCCAAGCGCTCCGTTACCACGGCTTCCAGTTCCAGAGCAATGTCGTAATATTCGTCTCGGCCAAACTTTTCAAACAGTTGCTCTGCCAGACGTTGCAAAATAATTGCTCTGGGATCTTTAACCTTATAAACTCGGTGGCCAAAGCCCATAATTTTGGCCTTACGCTGAATTCGATCTTCAATGTAAGGCCGCACATTTTCGACTGAGCCAATTCTCTCTAGCATCTCAATCACTTCTTCGTTAGCACCCCCATGCAAAGGCCCTGCTAAAGTGCCCACCGCAGACGCGACAACGGCGTAAGGGTCAGTTAACGTTGAAGCCGTCACCATGGCCGAAAACGTAGAGGCATTAATGGTGTGTTCAGCGTGGAGCGTCAAGCAAATGTCAAAAATCCTGGCAGCCAACGGATCTGGCTCACGCTCGTTCAGCATGTAGAGAAAGTTAGCCGCATAGCCTAAATCATCCCGAGGCTGTACCGGATCATTTCCTTTACGAATCAGTTGAAAGGCAGCCACCATAGTGGGGATTTTCGCCAGTAGCCGTACGGCTGCTGCTTGAATATAAGCTGGATCATCCAAAGCTCGTCGCGAGTAAAACAGCCCCAAAGCCGCTGCACAAGCTTGCAGTGCATCCATTGGGTGACCGCTTTCAGGAAAGCATTTCATCATGTCTCGAATACGAAATTTGAGCCGTCGATGAAACTGGATCTCATGCTCGAAAGCTTCTAGCTCTTGCTTGGTGGGCAATCCTCCCCAAATGAGTAAGTAAGCCGTTTCTAAAAATGAACTTTTTTGGGCGAGTTCTTCAATCCGAATTCCTCGATATTCCAAAATGCCATTTTGGCCATCAACATGGCTAATACTGGACTGAGTTGCCGGAACTCCCTCAAGTCCGGGCCGATAGTCACATACCGTCATGATCTCACCGTTGCTATGCGCTAAGTTTATTCACCGTGAATGACCCCCAAACATCTGTTGCAACTGCAACAGATATTGGGTGAGAACGCTTCGCTAGCAATGCCAAGCCTCCTCAGTAGTTTCTCAGAAAACTTGCTAGTCGCTTTCAGGCAGCTTTCCAGAGACGGTAGCTCGATCAAACATAAAGCCAAGCGCTGTCAGAGCAATCACGTAGCCTCTGCAGCAAAAAGCTGCTAGAAAACTTTAGTGTAAGGCATTCAAGCGCCAGCCAAGGTTTATCCACTGCTGCCGAAAGACCCGGTTTGCTTAGTCGGTATTCAAGACGCCATCTTCGGGGTTAATCAAGCGCAGCAACTTTTGTTTGACCTGGGTGTCAAAGACTTCCCATTTGAGGCGGTTGTAGTCGCTGTTTTCGTAAAAGCCTGACAAAAATCCAATCGGAATTTCAAAGCCACCTGCCATCGATCGCCCACCTCCAAAAAAGCGGCCTTGATTGTCTTGGCCAAAAGCTTCTTTGATGAATTCGTCTGGATCGAGGGTAATTTTGCTGGTACGCAATGAGCCAATAACGACTTCGCGTTCTTCGTCTTCGTCGTGGACAATGCCATACACAACCGCTGTATGCACGTTTTCTTCGGTGACTAGAAAGTCGGCAGCTTGGGGGATAGCATCTCGGTCTTCGTAGCGCAGATAGCCGACGCCAGCAATCGAAACGCTGTTTTCGATTTTGCGATTACGCAGCGATCGCTCAATCACATCCATCACACGTTTAGAACGCGACGCTTGCAAAACCGCGCTCAAAAGTTGAGCATCGTAGTAGCGACTCAAATAGGCCGCTGCTAAGAAATCATCTTCAGCCGCATGCATAAGGTGGTTAGTATCTGAACGCAAACCGTGCATCAAAGCTGTTGCACATTTCACATGACGACTATTGCTGCGATCAAGTTCAAGCAACCCGGCTTGCAGATATTGGGTCAAGATGGTGGCTGTAGCCCGGATATGGGGACGAACATCTAAAACCTCTGCTTCTAGCTTGGTCTGATAAGCATGATGGTCGATGACCAAAACCAGCGGCACGCCTGCGGCTTTGACTAGGGGCGTCAGTTGACTGGTAGTCCCCTGGTTGTCGATCAGGACATAGCCCTGGTATTTAGCA
Source organism: Almyronema sp. (assembly GCF_052168255.1). Lineage (NCBI taxonomy): Bacteria > Bacillati > Cyanobacteriota > Cyanophyceae > Nodosilineales > Nodosilineaceae > Almyronema > Almyronema sp. The sequence goes on from NZ_JBQLZL010000109.1 coordinate 10,727, forward strand.
AAGTCAGGGTTGTCGTTACTTTGCAGGTTCCAGCGGCGGGCGGGTAATCCTGTGAGCTTAACTAAAGCTACATTTTCTTGATGACTGAGTGTACCCGCATAAAAAATATCGCAGGTAATATCGTAGTCTTTAGCAATGAGTTCGTAAGTCCAAGCAGAAGACAACGCATCGGGATCGGGAAAGTCTTGCAGTAAAATAATTTGGCGATCGCCCGCATGAGCCTCTAACATCCGCTCAAGCGCCCGCGTTGGCTGTTCGCTGCCGCGTCGCTCCAGAAGGCCAGCTTCGGGCTTAGGGGAATCTGCCACAAGTTGATTATTTGCCATTAGGTGAATAGTAAGCGTATCGACTAAAAAAGTTTTGCTTCAGCGGGTAGCTGCCTTCTACGGGTCAATCCTAAGCGGGTAGAGACTTGCCTTTGTTCTAAGCCGTGTTTAGGTTTCTATACTTTGATTATCCAGCGCCAACTGAAAATTGCCAGGGGTGAACCCTGACTTTTAGAGAATCTATAACGAAAGATAGATAAAGCAGCGAGGGGGTTGACCGTTTCTGGCGTTGCTGGCGTTTAAGGGGCGTCCGTTAGGTGCCAATTACGTATTTGCGCCACTCCTGATGAATCCCACTTCTGACCTGGCGGCTAACTTCAAAGTAAAGACTGCTATAAGGCCGCCGGGGCGGGCTTTGTAGCGGCATATTTGCTTCTTTGGGCGTGCGATTGCCCTTTTTGACGTTGCAGCGAACACAGGCCGCTACCATGTTTTCCCAAGTGTCACCGCCGCCTCGCGATCGCGGTAAGACGTGATCAAGGGTCAAGCCATCGCCTGCATAGCCACAGTATTGGCACGTATGAGCATCTCGATGAAGCAAATTACGGCGGGTGAGCGGAATTTCTTTGTAAGGCACACGCACGTAATGCCGCAAGCGAATGACCGTAGGCAGCGGTAAGTCGGCGTAGACCAGCTTGCCGTTATGTTCAATTCGCTCTGCCTTTCCTTTGATAATCAAGACCACCGCTCGTCGCCAGCTGGTGATGTTGAGGGGTTCGTAAGAGGCATTGAGTACCAGAACCTTGCTCATCGAGATTAGTCAACAGAATGTTCCCCGATACTAGCACAGTTACTCTACCGTCTGTTTGCTACAGCGATCCGTCCGCAACGAACAGTTGCAAACCAGCTACCAACCTTAGCTTTAAGGCTGTTGTCTGTTGAATAACCCCTGCTAGACTGTCACTTAAATTGGTGTACCGGGGATAGATCAGCGTTTGTTCAAAGCTGCCTTAAAGGCAAATAGAACAAATTTAGAAAAACCGAAACGATATAGAGCAGTCGCGGTCAATACTAGGCTGCAGTGAGTGGTGAGGAGTGATGAATCATGTTGAGTTGGGAAACATCTTCAAGCATTGCATCCATGCGGCACTGTCGCGCTTGGGTGGAAATCGATCTAGCTGCGCTCAAACACAATGTTGAGCAAATCAAAGCCAGTTTAGCAGCTCGAAGCGATCTGATGGCCGTGGTCAAAGCTGACGCTTATGGACACGGAGCCGTTACCGTTGCCAAAACGGCGTTGCAGGCAGGGGCGAGTTGGCTCGGTGTGGCGACCGTCCCCGAAGGAATTGAGCTACGTCAAGCTAATCTGAAGGCTCCTATTTTGGTGATGGGGGCGGTGAACACACCTGAAGAAGTGCGGGTGATGGCGCGATGGCAGCTACAGCCGACGATTGTGACGCCGAAGCAGGCGCTGGTCTTTTCCGATATTTTGGTCAATGACAGCAAGCAGCGATCGCCTTTGCCCGTTCACTTAAAACTCGATACGGGTATGTCGCGACTTGGCTATTCATGGCAGCAAGCAGCCGATTTTTATCGGTTTGTGCAGCGTTTGCCACAGCTTGAGATTGCCAGCGTTTACTCTCACCTGGCAACGGCTGACGACCCTGATCCAACTTTTATGCAAACCCAGCAGCAACGCTTTGAAGCGGCAATTGCTCAACTGCGATCGCTAGATTTGCAGCCACCGCGTTTGCACCTAGCCAACTCAGCCGCTACGCTTACTGACGCGTCGCTGCACTACGATTTAGTCCGGGTGGGGTTGGGGCTATATGGCTTGTATCCGGCTCCGCATTTGCAAACAGCCTTATCCCTCAGACCCGTTATGCAAGTAAAAGCTCGGATTACTCACTTAAAAACGATTGCAGCGGGCACAGGTGTCAGTTACGGACATCAGTTTGTCGCTGATCGCCCTATGCGGATTGCAGTAGTCGGCATTGGCTACGCGGATGGAGTGCCTCGCTTGCTGTCAAATCGGTTAACGGCCTTAATTCATGGCACCCCTGCCCCTCAGATTGGGGCGATTACGATGGATCAGATGATGCTGGATGTTACCCATCTGACCCATTTGCAAGAAGGCGACATCGTAACGCTGCTAGGGCGCGATCGCCAAAGCCAAATTACAGCAGAAGATTGGGCCAATACCTTAGGCACAATTTCCTGGGAAATTCTTTGTAGTTTCAAGCACCGCTTGCCACGCATTTTGGTAGAGTCAGCCTGTGAAATTGAACCAACGGCCACCCATCAAGACAGCGATGCATCACAACGACCCTAGCAATAAGCAAAAAGTCGTTCAACGGAGGGCGATCGCCAACTGAAGTTGGCGATCGCCCTATCTACGCAACAGTCAAAAAGACTATGCAATTGCTGCAAATTCTGGCCTGACTGATATAGCTAAAGGCAGAAGGTCAAGGGCAGAAGGCAAAATGAAAGCTTTTCTATCAGAGGCTTTCAGCGATTGAAGCGGCTCAACACTGGTGGCTCTGGCTATAGTAAAGTCAACATGGCGGTGCGAACGCTTGGCTCTGCCAGAAAGGCCAACGGATTTGTCGAGTCAGGTGCAATCCCCAGCAGATTTTCTGCTATGATAAATCTTCGAACCACGGAGAGGTGGCTGAGTGGTCGAAAGCGGCAGATTGCTAATCTGTTGTACGGTTAAGACCGTACCGAGGGTTCGAATCCCTCCCTCTCCGCTTTAGCGGCTTTAAGTTTTATCCGCGCAGCCAAGTTTAGATGTCATCCTCTGCACCTGCTGTAGCTTTTTAAGCGATCGCTTAAACCTGAACACACTTGGTCTAAAGCAAGCTGAGTCGCTTACAGGCTACTGTTCAGTCTTGCTCAAAGATACTTGAGCAACTGCTCTGTACGGGCATTGGCATCTAAAAAAGAAAACAAATGGCGGTAGACAACATTACCCTGCCGATCAAGCACAAATTGGGCTGGCAGCGGTGCGCCAAGAGCTTGCCCCGTGCCGTAGCGCCGAAAGACCTGGCAGCTAGGATTACTCAACAACGGTATTTCTAGACCCAAATCTCGCTGCACAATCTGGCTTTGACGCTCATCGGTGCTGGTAATTAGCAAAACAGCCGCGCCCTTAGCTTGGAGGCGCTTGGAGGCTTTGTTCAGTGCCACAATATGAGGAAAACAAAGCGGACAATATTGGTTTTCAGTGAAGATGCGAGTAAAGGCCAGAACAACAGGCTGCTTACCCCAGTAGTCTGAGAGGGTCACCATCTCTTTTGACTGGACATGGAGTAGGTGAAAATCAGGCGCGCGATCGCCAATATTAAGGCGACTACAGGCTGGAATGGGCAAGAAGTTTTTAAAGAACCGCTGATTAATCAAACCGCTGAAGTTGGTGGAAGTCAGCATAATTTTGGGATGGGATTAGCCGCTGGTAGCTGGACAAAAAATGATAGGGATTAGTGGAGGTGTCATTGCTCGGCATTACCTAGCTGATGAGACAGGTGGACACCGACGCCGCATCACCCCCAACTGCACCACTGATAGCTAAGGGTAAAAGGGCAGAAAGAATGCGTTGCTGCCAGCGGCTTTGCGCGATTGGAGTATCTTAACGCTTGTAGCTACCGACATGAGTTTCTCTAGATAGAGCATATCAGCCCTCTAAAGCATCTAAAAAGCGTCTAAAGCCCCAAGTATGACTGCACAATGGCAGGTCTTCTTGGGGCTTTAATCGGTTACTTAATCGTTTTTAGTCAGGTTGCGATTAAACTGCTGCGAAGAATTCCTTGGACTTCACCGGATCAGGATTCATCGTCTTTTCACCCGGTTGCCAACCTGCGGGGCAAACCTCGTCTGGGTGAGACTGAACATACTGAACCGCTTGCAGAACGCGCAAGGTTTCATCGACATTACGACCGAAGGAAAGGTTGTTGATCGTTGAGTGTTGGATAATGCCGTCTTTATCAATGATGAACAAGCCCCGTAGCGCCACGCCAGCATCCGGGTCTAGCACGTTGTAGGCACTGCTGATTTCCTTTTTAATGTCAGACACTAGCGGATAGTTGAGATCGCCAACGCCACCTGCTTTACGCTCGGTTTGAATCCAAGCCAAGTGAGAAAATTCACTATCGACTGAAACCCCTAAGATTTCAGTATTGATGTCTTTGAACTCACTGTGGCGATCGCTGAAAGCAGTTATTTCAGTGGGGCAAACAAAAGTGAAATCAAGCGGATAGAAAAACAGAACAACGTATTTGCCGCGATAGTCAGATAGTTTGATGGTTTTGAACTCTTGATCAACAACGGCTGTTGCCGTAAAGTCAGGAGCCTCTTGGCCAACACGCAGGCATCCTTCTACCTGATAAGTCATGAGTTCACTCTCCTAAATACTTGCGTCTCAATAGGTAATAACCAAGCTGGACCGCCCCGGTAGGCGAGATTCCCAAAACTTAGCTTAAAACTGCTCACTTTTTAGAATATATCATACTCGTAATGATTTCGCCTTCACAGACAAAGCTTGCCCCTCAAAAGCATAAGCCCTACCCCAAAACCTTACTCTGTAATTTTTTCGGTAAATAAAATGGCTCAGGCGTGATTTGAACACGCGACCAAGGGCTTATGAGTCCCCTGCTCTACCACTGAGCTACTGAGCCAGAAAACAGACAAATTGAGTCAGCCAACGCTGCATCAATCACACAGTTGTACAATTTAACACAAAAACAGTCGCTTAAATATCGGATCTAAAAAATCTGCGAAGATTAATTTCAAAACGCGATCGCCCAGAAAACACCCCAAGATGCCCTAAAACCTAGGACACCCTGGGACATAGCGGAGACAAACTTAACCTTAGCGACTAGGCAAGAAAGCGATGGGGTTAACGGTTCCTTGACCCGGCAAGTGAATTTCAAAGTGCAGGTGAGGCCCGGTACTATAGCCCGTGCTACCCATCTCGGCAATCTGCTGACCCTGAGCAACTTGTTGACCAGGGGTTACCAGCAAACGGCTGTTGTGGGCATAACGGGTCATACTCCCGTCGGGATGGCGAATTTCAACCAAATTGCCATATCCGCCAGAATTCCACCCGGAACGCTCAACAACGCCTGGAGCTGCCGCCATTACAGGTGTACCAACAGGCCCAGCAATATCTAGACCTTGGTGCATCCTACCCCAGCGCCAACCATAGCCAGAGGTTAAAACACCCGTTGTTGGCCAAGCATAGCCATTAAAGTGGCTGGGTGTCTCAGGCAAAAATTCATCGGCTGCAGGCAAAGCTGGCATCGCTGGCGATACCACTCGACCCGTAGGTGTGGGGTTGAGCGGCGCATAAACCTCAGAGCCAAGCGGAGCCGCAGCAAAAAGCTGAGCTTGCTCTACCTGAGGTAGCGTATTCGGCAACGAGGGAGACTCAGGCTCAGAGCCACGGTTGCTAAATTCAGGATTGAGAGGCACCACTGCGCGAGTCGAAGCCTCAACCGTCCCCAAAGCAACCTCAGGAACTTCAGGTTGACTTGCCTGAATTTGACGAGCCACCTCAACATTTGCCAGCAAGTTGGCAACATAGGGATCAGAAGCAGCCTCTGCCAACTCAGGCGTCTCGCTGGCTTCTGCAGTCGCGGCTACGTCATCAATCTCAGCGACAGTAGGTTGCTGCCTAAGCTTGTTTAGTAGATCAGCTGGGTCAACACGATGAATGACCGTAGCTTGCAGTCTGGCAAGTCGCGGATTAACGCCATCAGCTGCTTCTACTTCAGGCTGAAAAACGGAAGGCGTCGCGGCGGCTAAAGCATCGTTGTCAGTTTGAGGCGATAAGCTTTGCTGAGGAACCGCTAGCACATTACCAGCCACAATAAAGTTGGGGTCTGTAATGCCGTTGAAATCAGCTAGTTCAGAAGCCGATATGCCATAGTCTCTAGCGATCGAAGCGACTGTGTCACCGGAGCGAATTTCGTAAGTTTGAGCAGCTGTTGGAACTACCGCAATCGGTGCGGGCAAGGCCGTAACCGTTTCAGCTATCTCAGCCGTTGGCACCAGAGGTGCTTCTACAGCAGGCGTCTCCCATGATTGCGCAGGCGATGAGGCCAATGACTGGGGAGTAACATTTGGAGAAGCTGCCGCTGCACTCTCGTCGGTTTCAACCTGATCGGCTGCTGAAGGTTGGAGAGATAAGCCAGACTCGAACTGCCAAGTTTCATCTGTAGCAGTGGTTAGCGGATCAACCGGGCTGAGTTCTGGAGATGCCTCTAGAGCAACATCTACGGACTCTGAAGAGTCTAGGCTAAGCGGTTGCTTAGAGAGTCTCTCTACAGACTCAGTTTCGGCAGAGGAGGCTGAACTTCCTACTGAGCTTTCTAAAGCATTTTCTGGAGATGCTTTAGCGATAACAGGAACACCTTCCTGAGCAGCAATCTCAGATTCAAATTGGGCTTCGGCCTCGACTTGTGAAAGCACTGCGCTCAGCTCGTCGCGCTTTTGATTGAGCGTTTGCAAAGCTTCGTCTTGCTGAGCTTTTAGTTGAGCGTCTTGTTCGGCTGAAGCACTCAGAACCTGAGCTTGAGAAAGCTGCGGTGCTTCATCAGCCAGCGCCAGCTCTAGAGGAGCCTGAGGCTGACGGTTAGTCGCCGCAACGGGCACTCGTAAAACCTGCCCCACCTGTAGAACGGTATCTTGAGTGACACCGTTGGCAGCCTCAATCTCTCCCACATCTACGCCGTGAATTTGGGCGATTTGCCAGAGTGTTTGTCCGGCTGCAACTGTGTGATAAGCAGCCGCCTGAGGCGTTGCCATCGCCACCGTGGTGCCTAGACCCGGCATTGAGGCAATGCGTAGTGCGAGTGGGACGGTTGGTAAAGAAAACCTAGCGGCAGGTACTTCAGCGGCTGCTGCTTGATCTTGGCGAGGGAGAAGTGCTCCTGACGCCCCCATTGAAAGGGCGAGACCAATCATGGCAGCAGAGGTGCGTACTCTGCGTTGGTTTCCGGAAAACCCTTGCTCTTCCTGCTCAAAACTTTTGCCCTCACAGGGCGAATGATATGAGTCAGATACGGGTTCCTGTGGAAATGCTCGTTTCAAGGAACGACCTCCTAATGACCAGCGTTCAACTGTTGTTCGGACACAATCTGGCTCAGTCGAGCCATATGCACCACCCAATTCAAAGTCGATCTTGGCGCATACTGTTTGCAAGGAAATGGCAAAACCGCTGGGTTGCGATTCTGACTAGGTAACATTACCTTGCTAGCCTAACTTAGGCAAGTTTACACGAGTTAACGAAAAATTCAATCCCTATCCTTGCGCTTTATTTTGTCGAATGAATTCTAATGCGCAGTACCAAAGAAGTTCAAGCTTTAAAAAATTTTCTCAATCAATTCCTCACTTTATATATATGGGATGTATGCGGGTTTTACCAGCCAAGGATATTACTTAAACGACCGCCAAACGCCCTATCCAGAAAGGAATACAGGCTTTTTGACAGTAGCTTAAAAGCGATAACAGTTTGGCGATGGTTCTACAGTTTACCCAACAAGGATAAGCTCAAAAACAAATAAGATTTACTTTTGAGTGCCCATGTTGGCGGACAGACTTCCGCCTAAACGATTTTCAGGAATTCTTCGTTGTCTCCGGAAGTCTATAGAAATTTCTTATCGAAATCTTGTCCTTTTTGTATTACTCACGACTACAAACCAACTTTGAAGTTCCGCAAAAGCGGCAAAATCTCAACGCCAGATTAATGAACATATATAAATAGAGTAGTGAAGCCGTTCTGCTGACAGAATGGCTCAGGAATGGCTAGAAACAGAATGGCGTTGGATAACTTTAGGTAATCAGGAAATTGTTAGCTCAAGTTGGGTTCGAGTTGACCGAGTTGTCGCAAAGCCTCAAACAAACCGATCGCTACGCTAACCGAGAGGTTGAGGCTACGCACACCTGCTTGAGCCATCGGAATACGAGCGACCTGCTGACAGGTGCTTAAAATCTTGGGTGAGAGTCCTTTTGTTTCGCTACCAAAGAGCAACCAGTCAGTTGGTTCAAAAGTAATGTGAGTATAGCTGCATCGTCCTGAAGTGCTAAATCCTATCCATCGCCCAGGTGCTTGTTGCTGCGAATATTCTTTGAAAGCAGCAAAAGAAGGGTGAACTTTCAAGTCAACGTAAGGCCAGTAATCGAGTCCGGCTCGCTTGAGGTAGCGATCGCTTAATTCAAAACCCAAGGGGCCTACGAGGTGAAGTTCAGTGCTGGTAGCAGCACAGGTGCGGGCAATATTGCCCGTATTGGGCGGAATTAGCGGGTTAACCAGAACGATCTTAGGCATTGAACAGGTGAATTTTATTGAAATGCGTGTAGACAGGCTACGCGGCCAGCCTATCTAAATTTCTAAAGATAACTATCAGCATTTACTATCATTGGCCAGCACCAGGCAGTCTCTCACAATGGCGTGGTTTCTGCCGTGTCGGTTTTAGGGTGCCGGGGGCCAATCGTGGATGGGTTGGCGTAATGCCCTTAGCCCAAATGTCTGAATTGACTGTTAGGTGCGGTTGAGTTGTTGAAAAAGAGCAGGCTGTTTTTGGTTGGGGCAGTTGCTACGCTGCTAGGGGTTGATAGCAGAGCAAATCGGCTTCTAGCGCCTCTTCTTGCTGCTGAGCAGCGGCGATCGCCTGCATCAAAATAGTCTGGCAGTCTTGGCCTTGGTTGTATTGGGCAAGCCACTGCTGAGCTTCATTGCCTTCTCGCAAAATTTTCTTGAGCGGTAAGAGAAAGCAGGCAATGCCATGCTGCTTAGCAATAGGCCAGACTTCATCGTAGAGTTGACTAATCCAGTCGGCAGCTATAATTTTTTTGCCTGTCTGCCAGTGATGCAACTCGGCTTCTAAACTACGATGAGCCGCTGCCGTTTCATTGATATCGGTTATTTCTAATAAAGCGGTAGAGCGATCGCCTTGAGCGAGCTGACTGCTCAGCAGCGGATCTAAGCTTGGATCGGCAATTAGCTGCAGCAACCTCGCTTCTAGTAGGGCTGTAACGGCCAATAGCGAAATCGGATCGATGGCTAAATCGCAGATGCGCAGTTCTAGGCGGTTGAGGTTGTAGGGACGGCGATCGCCATTAGGTCGCACAGAACTCCATAAATGCCTAACATTTTTCATGCCCCCTGTCGCCAGTTGTGCTTCAGTCCAGCGGATATAGTGAGCATGGCTTACGAACAGAGGAACTTGAGGCGGCGTCTTAGGAAAAACATGCCAGCGAGTAGAATGATAGCCAGTCGGTCGGCTCAGCAAAAAGGGAGAAGAGGCCGTCAGCGCCAAATACAACGGGGCTTCTAAGCGCACTAAACGACAAGCCCGCATCAAAACTTCTGGATCGGCAATGCCAATATTGATATGGATGCTAGCCGTTACTACCTTAGTGCCATAAGTCTGTTCTATATAAGTATGGTAAGGATTACCGGGGTCAGAGCGATAAAACTGCTCACTGCCGCCAAGTGACAACGTACTGCCGGGAATCAGGGTATAGTCTCCGAGTTGTTTAAGATAAGCTCTTAAGCGCTGGCGAGGTTTGACCAATTCGCAAAGAAGCTGTTCGTATTGGTACAGCGGCGCAGTGGTGTACTCAACATTACGGCTATCTGGCTCTCGTACGAACCCATCTAGGTCATTCACAATTTGATCCGAGAGGCCCACCGCTTTTCCCGCTGGCGTACCCGTATAAATCTCAATTTCAAATCCTTTAGAGAGCAGCACGGTTTTCCTCAACCTCGCAACAGAGCACACGGTCAGTCATACTTTCACCCTATGTTATCGGGGAACATTAAAGGGTTTCTATACAATTTGAAGGAAATTTGCCCGCAAAGCTGTTTGACAGCGTCATCATCGCAGCGGCGGCTCTCGTCTTTGACCCCGTAGGCAGGCTAAAACCCAACCACATGCCTACTGGTAGCCATTGGTTCTTCAAAGAGCAGACTCTGTAGAGATAACGTTATGCGGATGAAAGGACTTGAACCTTCACGTCCGAAGACACTAGAACCTAAATCTAGCGCGTCTACCAATTCCGCCACATCCGCATTCAGTGAGCTAGTATAGCAAGAAAGCAGCCACTCTACGCTAGCCGCACAAAGAATTTTGCAAATATTCTGAGTCAGTTGGAGCCAAAAGGACTAAGTGGGTTTTGGGCTGAGCGGCAAAGAACGCTGGCTGGCAGTCAAACCGCGATCGCTATCTGCTTAAAGCAGGAGTAGATGCACGCAGTAACCCTCTGAAATTAGCCAACTCGTCTGGCTTTGAAGTTACTGGCGCAGAGTAGCCAGATGAAATATATCAGCAAGGGCAAGAAGCCTCTCTCGGCACAGACTATTATTAAGTTATGAATAGTTACAGCCGTAGCTCTAAAGTTCAAAGTCAAGCAGTGGCTTTTTAAAGTTTGGCTGACGGTCTATATCTTCTAGCAGCAACATTCGGTAGGCTAGAGCAGAATTGACTTAGCCCTTAGCCAGCGAAAGCTTAGTCGTCGAATACGGGAGCAACCAAATCGCATGGGTAAAGTAGTTGGCATCGACCTGGGAACCACGAACTCAGTTGTCGCTGTCATGGAAGGGGGAAAACCACTAGTAATTGCCAATACCGAGGGTATGCGTACCACGCCCTCCGTTGTGGCGTTTAGCAAAGAAGGTGAGCGCTTAGTCGGACAGATGGCGCGTCGTCAAGCTGTGCTTAATCCCCAAAATACGTTCTATGGCATCAAACGCTTCATGGGGCGTCGCTATAGTGAGCTTAGCCCAGACTCCAAACGAGTTCCCTACACCATTCGGCGCGAAGAAAATGGCAGCATTCGCATCAAGTGTCCGCGCCTAGAAAAGGATTTTGCTCCTGAAGAAATTTCGGCCATGATCCTGCGTAAGCTAGCTGACGAAGCCAGTCGTTACTTGGGTCAGCCCGTCACAGGCGCTGTGATTACGGTTCCAGCTTACTTTAACGATGCCCAACGGCAGGCAACGCGCGATGCGGGAAGAATTGCGGGTTTAGAGGTAAAACGTATTTTAAATGAGCCAACAGCGGCTTCTCTGGCTTATGGGCTAGATCGGCAATATCGCCAAACCATCTTAGTCTTTGACTTGGGCGGCGGCACCTTCGACGTTTCCCTGTTAGAGGTGGGCGATGGGGTATTTGAGGTTAAAGCGACCAGCGGCGATACCCAGTTGGGCGGCACCAATTTTGACCAAAAAATTGTTGATTGGCTAGCAGAACAGTTTTTACAAGCCGAAGATGTTGACCTGCGCCGCGATCGCCAAGCTTTGCAACGGCTTACAGAAGCCGCAGAAAAGGCCAAAATTGAGCTTTCAGGCGTCGCTTCAACCGAAATCAACCTACCGTTTATTACAGCTACAGCTGATGGCCCAAAGCATTTAGAAACTCGCTTAAGTCGGCTGCAGTTTGAGGAAATGTGTAGTGATTTGCTGTCGCGGTTGCGGGGGCCTTTGAAGCGAGCCTTTGCAGACGCTGGCATGACCCCTGCCGACATTGATGAGGTGGTTTTGGTGGGGGGCGCTAGCCGCATGCCGATGGTTCAAGATTTGGTGCGTACCCTGATTAAGCTAGAGCCGAATCAAAACGTCAATCCGGATGAAGTAGTGGCGGTGGGGGCAGCGATTCAAGCGGGCATTTTAAACCAAGAGATTCAGGATATCTTGCTGCTAGATGTCACTCCCCTCTCGGTTGGCCTAGAGACAGTAGGTGGCGTGATGAAAAAGCTCATTCCGCGCAACACCACGATTCCAGTACGGCGCTCTGATGTGTTTTCCACCTCTGAGAGTAACCAAACGATGGTGGAAGTCCACGTCTTGCAAGGCGAGCGAGAAATGGCGGCAGACAATAAGTCGCTGGGTCGCTTTAAGCTGATGGGCATTCCTCCCGCCCCTAGAGGCGTTCCTCAGGTTTTAGTTTCTTTTGACATCGACGCTAACGGCATCCTGCAGGTATCTGCTTTAGACAAAACCACCGGGCGAGAACAATCCATTACGGTGCAAGGGGCTACCGGATTAGAAGAAGCCGAAATTCAGCGAATTATTCGCGAAGCGGAAGAAAACGCCGAAACCGATCGCCTGCAGCGAGAGCGTGTAGAAAAGCGCAACCGGGCTGAAGCATTGACTTATCAGGCCGAACGGGTGCTCAGAGAAGTTGCTTTAGACTTTGGTATGCAGTTTGCTCGCGATCGCCGCCGCCGGATTGAAGGTTTGATTCAAGAACTGCGAGATAGCCTAGAACGCGGCGATGAGCGGGGTATTGATATTGCCCAGGCAGAACTTCAAGACGAAGTCTACGAGCTAAATCGGGAAGCCTACCTCTACGACGAAGAAGGCGAAGAAGAAGACTTACTCAGTCAAATTGGCGGGACGCTGCGTCGAACCTTTTCAGGGGATAAAGACCGCGAACTAGATGACTACAACTACGGGGGTAGCGGTAGCTGGAACCGGGATAACCGCTGGGAAGACGATGATTGGGGCTGGGACAACAGCTACGATCGCTCTCCCAGTCGCCCTGCTTACGACACCCGCGGCGATCGCTATGAACCGCAACCGCCAGCCGCCCGTGATCCCTACGCCCGCGATCCTTACCCCCCCCGGCAGAGCTATCCAGCACCTGATCCTTATAGCCCTGACCCGTACGACCCTTACACAGGTCGAGGAGAAGGGCGTGAGAGCTATCCATCTCGTCGTCGCCCAGAACCGCCTTTACCCGAAAACGGCTATCCGCCTGCTAGCCGTTCAACCCCGCCTGAAGACCGCTATGCTCGTCGCGATCGCCGGAGTCGCGACTATCCGCCCCAGCAGCCGCCCGCCGACGCAAACCCCAATCGTTACCGGGATGCTTATGATACTGAAGAGTGGGGAGATGACGACGAGTGGTTCTAAACTCGCTGTTGGCCGCCTGCTGCCAGCGGTTGGTTATTGAGTGTAAAAATTACGACTCAGATTTTTTTAGACGGTATTCATGCAAAACTTTCGAAACTACTACGAAATTTTAGAAGTTTCTAAAGAGGCCTCAACAGAGGAGATTAAACGCGCTTACCGTCGTTTGGCGCGCCAGTATCATCCGGATATGAATCCGGGGGACAAGTTGGCAGAAGAACGTTTTAAGCAGCTAGGAGAAGCTTACGAAGTTTTATCTGATTCAGAGCGGCGATCGCAGTACGAAGAATTTAGCAGCTTTTGGAAGCAAAAAGGTTTTCGGGGTCGCAAAGGAAGCAATGGTCGAGGCGGGCTTTCGCTAGAAGATCTAGACTTTGGTGAATTCCGCGACTTTAACAGCTTCGTCGATCAGCTTTTGAACCGCCGCCGAGAAGCCAGCAATGGCAAAGCCAGCCCTCGCAGCCGTCCGGTTACCGAAGATCCCTATCGACCCGCCAAAACCAAAACCGCTTATACCGTTCAAACCAAGTCTAGCCGCCGAGATGCCGAAGCTAGCCTGAGCTTGCCCCTAGAAAAAGCGTATACAGGGGGACGTGAACGGGTGCGCCTAGAAGACGGGCGATCGCTAGAAGTCGATATGCCAGCCGGAATGATTACCGGACAGCGGATTCGGCTTAAAGGGCAAGGAATTGGCGGCGGCAACCTGTATCTCAGAATTGAGGTACAACCCCATCCTTTTTTTAAGCTGCAGGGCGATCATATTGTCTGTCGCATACCGACTACGCCCGCCGAAGCAGCTTTGGGGGGCGTTATTGAGGTGCCCACCTTAGATGGGTTAGTCAAAATGAACATTCCCGCAGGCGTACAACCCGGTCAGCGGTTGCGGCTGGCGGGCAAAGGGTACCCGGTTGGCCAAAATCGACGCGGTGATCAAATCGTACAGATTGAAATTGTAGTGCCCAGCAGATTGAGCGATCGCGAAAGAGAACTCTATGCTGAACTACGCCGCACCGAAACCCTTAATCCCCGCGCCGATTTACCCGTTTAGCCCATTCGTTTAATCAAAGCTGACCGATCCGGCTAAGAGGCAATATCCACTAGCTGAATTTCAAAGGTAAGTTCTTCACCAGCTAGGGGATGATTAGCATCTAGAACAACTTTGCTACCTTCAACTTCAGTCACCATCACGGGGATCATCTGACCGCTAGGGTGCTGTAGCTGAAACTGCTGGCCGATCGAAACTTCAGCTTCAGCCGGAAGTTGCTGGCGCTGCACCTCAAAGACAATTTCAGAACGATGAGGGCCATACGCTTGGTCACAGGGAATCACTTCAGTTTTTGCTTCACCCGGTGCCATGCCGACTACGGCTTGCTCAAAGCCAGGAATCACCTCTCCACCTCCAATAGAGAATTGAAAAGGTTGGCGATCGACTGAAGAGTCAAAAACGGTACCGTCTTGTAGCTTCCCTGTGTAATGTACAACTACGGTATCGCCAGTTTTAGCCTGTGTCATGATATTGATTTCTCCCGATTACTGGGGAAGTGATTACTACGATTTAAGCATTAGAGTTGAATGCTCGTTTTAAGTCTGCTTGCTACGGCTACGAAAACGCCTTTGCTGCCGATGTTTAGCCACTTCTTTACGTTTTCGCTTCTCGGCAGGCGTTTCAAAGTGGCGATTCTTTTTCATATCTGAGAAAATTCCAGCTTTCGAAACCTTGCGTTTGAATCGCCGCAAAACTGACTCAATTTGTTCATTTTCTCCAACGACCACTTGGGCCATATAAATCCTCCTAGGTGTCTTCGTTAAAAGTGGGTTGAGCTATCTTCTAAGGGTTGTTCGGCGTCACCTCTTGAGTTGAGCTAGAGGAGCCGTATGCTTTAGCAACAGGCTATTTTAACGCCCTGTTCCAATTCACTAAAAAAGGCAGGAAAGCCTCTCCCGCTCGCCTGTCAGAAGATGTGAAACTTGCAGCTAAAGGCAAAACAAAAAGTTCTCTGTCAGCGGCTTTCAGCCATTTATCAGCCCAATTTAAGTGTCTCAACTCTAGAGGCTACAGCTTTAGTTGAACCGTAGCTGCCTTAACAATGGCAAACAAAGCCGCAGATTCCCCCCGACAAACGCTAGAGGGGATACTCAGGAAAACTGACCGGATCAAACAAACTGCCAAAAGCAAAGCTTGCACGCCAGCAAAAAAACAGCCACCGATAGTTGCCCCGGGTACCATCATAACGCCATCAACTAACTGATCGAAACCGATACACTCGCGATCGCGACGAAATATCTAACGTCCAAAGCGCCAAAGCCTCAGCCTATTGTCAATTACGCTGGCAGCAGACTAACCAAAGTAGGGTGGTTCATTACCCGGTTTCCACTTGATGTTACAACCCACGCTGGGGCGTTGTTCGGGTGGGACGTGCTGATCGGCTAGCACCTGATCGAGGGCACCTCTTAGATCTTTGCCTGTAACGGGTACACCATTGCTAGGACGGCTATCGTCAAGCTGACCGCGATAAACCAGCCGTAAATTGGCATCAAATAAAAAGAAGTCTGGGGTGCAGGCAGCCGTATAGGTTTTGGCAACCGCCTGAGATTCGTCATAGCAAACCGGAAAGTTAAACCCTTCCGTTTGCGCCATCGCTTTGAGGTATTCTGGGCTGTCTTGGGGGTGCGTGTCTACGTTGTTGGCGCTGATCGCCACAATACCCACCCCTTGAGGCTCATAATCTTGCCCTAGTCGTGCTAATTCGGTTTTGACGTGCTTTACAAAAGGACAGTGCTGGCAGAGGAAGATGACTAGCAAGGCTTTTTTATCGGCAAAATGATCGAGCGAAACCATTTCTCCTGAAACCACGTCAGGTAGCCGAAAGCTTGGGGCAGGCGTCCCCAGCGCTAACATCGTCGATTCAACCATGACCACGGGCAAGAACCTCCCTTCCAACAAATAACGTCTATAACGCTTTAGTGTCTATCAACTGAATGTCTGCCAACCCGCAGCTTTGAATGCAGCTAGAGGGCGGGTTGTGACTTTAAAAGTTCAATTCGCAAACCCGTTTTGCCAGCCTATCGATCGCTTTTAGCAGTCTATAGAGGTGGCAGCCAAGGCGCTAACCGCCAGCGGCAAAGGCAGACATCACCAAGATAGAAAGCAATAAACCAGGACTCAGCAGCAAAATCAGCGTAACCAGTTCGTTAAGTTCCATTGCCATAAATAGACTAGATTCAAGTCCATGATGACGAATTTAGGGCAGCAGAGGGGCGGTTCTTTCTTAAACAAAGCCTAAAAAAGGCTGACAAAGCAATGGACAAAAAACTTTGGAGCCAAGAAGGAGAGCGCTGGCTGAGCTTTTATCGCCAAAGGCGGACGGCTGAGGGCAGAAGCAAAGCTTTTCTATAGCCTGCAGCCATTGAAGTGTCTCAATGCGGGTGGCTACAGCTACAGCCGTCGCCCAGGTTAGCGGACTAATAAATGATTTTTTTGTTCATTTTTCCACATCCGACGTATCCTTTATCCAGCAGACTGTCCATCTGTAGTTGCAAGGGGAGTGTAAACAAGCAATGATGCTGAGTTTTGGGCTGTTTCAGCCATCGGTGCAAGCGCTAAGCTTATTGGCGACAACGGCGGTAATTACGGCTGTAGCCAGCGCTCCAGCTAGGGCGGCTGTGCTGTCTCAGTGGAGCTTTGACCCCAGTACACAACAACTACAGTTGAATTTACCAGCCGACCTCGCTCCTCAATACTTTTTGCTGGCAGAACCCGCTCGCATTGTGCTGGATATTCCTAATGCTCAGATGGGGGCAATTCCCACTACCCAGACTTATGCCGGAGCTGTTCGCAGCGTACGGATTTCTCAATTTGAAGCCAACATTATTCGAATCGTGGTGGAGTTGGCACCAGGGGTCGTTTTAGATCCCAGGCAAGCCACGCTAGCTGCTGTTGAAGTCAACGGCCAAAATCGCTGGATTTTACAACCCCTGCTAGCAGGCGAAGCAGCGATCGCTACCGCTCCCAACCCTATCACCGCCCCCGCTAATGTCCCCCCTGAGCCAGCAGCACCAAACAACTCTGCCGCTGCTGTCAGATCTGGTGTAGATGAAACGTTTGTTTCACCCGTATCCCCTTTAGAGCCTGCCACTGTAGAGCCACCGCTACCGATCATCAATTCTGAAGGTATTGGCCTATCTGCCGCTAGTTTGTTGATTGGGCCAGATGTTGTTTCCCAAAGTGAGCTACCCGCAACGCCTCTCACAGGTATTCCTCCTGCTGGGGTTGACGCTTCGGTGACTGTAAGCGTCCCCCCCTTGGGCACAACGCCTGCTGTCACCGCTCCCCCCCGCCCAGTTGCGGAGCCAGTAGCCCCAACCACCGATTTAGCTGTCCCTGAGACGGCTTCGACCGCTACTGAACAGCCCCCTGTTTCGCCCACAGCGGCTGACGTCCCTATATCACCGCCCTTCCTCGAAACGACGACAGCGATAGAGGCAGCGCCAAACGGGGCACCGCCTTTTTTAGCAGCGGATGAATCCCCCTTAGAAGCCACAGCCGAAACGGAGACGGCTTCTGCCAGTCAGCCAGTAGCAGAAACAACAGAGGCGATCGCTGCTGATACAGCCGTTTCAACAACCCTCACTAATCAGCTATCACCGCCTGTTCCAGCCCAGCCATTACCTGAGCTAAGCCCCCCCCAACCAACGGCCCCTCCCCAAACGGCTCTAGAAAGTCCGCCTTTTTTAGAGACGGAGCCAGCAACCACACCGCTCCCTCAAGTGGCGGCTCCAACCACCGTACCAGCGCTACCGCCGACTGCGGCTGAAGCCCCATCAGAAAGAACCCCTACTATCCCCTTTGGTCAGCCGTTACCGCCGACGGAACAATCAACAGCTCCAGCAGCAGCTCCGCTAATAGCCAGACAAGATAGCGACTCGGTGTTAATTCCGGCTGGTACGCAACTACCGCTGCAATACACCCAGCCTGATCCCTTAGCCCTCAACGATCCCATCAATTACCAAGAGGTACTGGTTCTTAGCCAAGATGTTCGTCATCCCCAAACGAATGAATTACTCATTCCTAAAGGAGCGTTAGTTGTAGGCCGCTTTGACCTGACGGCCACCAACCCCCGATTTATTGCTCAGGCCATTAGTTTACAAGGGCAAAATTTACCCCTCTCGGCTGAATCAGACGTCTTGGGTAATCCTCAGGTTTCAGGCTCCAATGTGTTGCGCAACTCAGGGCTAGGAGCCGCTGCCATCACCGTTTTATCAGGGTTCTCTGGTATTGGCCTAGTGGCCGGTGCAGCTTTAGGGGCTGCTACCAGCTATGCCACCTCCCCACCAGCAGTAGTGATTCAACCCAACCAGATTATTCAGGTACAGGTGCTAGAAGACTTACGGCGTTAGTTTTCTGGCTGCACAGATAGCCAGTGGTTGAGCTATAGCTCAAAGCAAAAGGCTGAAAGCAGAAAGAAACGTTTCCTCTCAGCAGCTTACAGCCATTGCAGTGTCTCAACGCTGGTGGCTATAGCTATGACCATCTTCTAGAGCAAGCTTAATAGCCCCCGTTTGGCAAATGCTAGTTTGCTGATACCCCCCCTGTTATCAGCCAGTCTGTCGCAAAAAAAAGCTAGGCATCAGTGCCTAGCCTTTTTTGTTTAGAACTGCTCTGATTCGGGTGGAGGTGCGCCAAATCCAGGCTGATTCAGGAACATGTTGCCTGCTGCATCGTTTTGGTAAACACAGTCAATATTGGGGGTATCACCAATATCGCCTGTAAAGCCAAAGGTATTCATCCGATTACGGCACTGGCGCACGTCTGTATTGCTCACCAGGTCGCGCTGTTCTAGAACGGCCCAGTTGTTGCGACGCAAAACGCAACCCGGTTGCATTCTCGGCTGAGAAATGTAGACGTTGAAAGGATTAAACGTCATAAAAACGCGCATATCTGAAACGACAGCGCTGGCTCCGTAACGAGCGCATAGCTCAGGGTTAGGGGCGCTGCGGTCGATGGCTTCACGGGAAGCGATATTTTCTGGGCTGAAGCTAGCCGATGAGCTAAAAACAATGCCTAGCGCAATACCTAGAATAAAAACGCCACCGAGAACAGCTACCGTTAAATAGTTGAAAGGCCCCCGCTCCCCGCCGCCAGAAAAACGGGGGGATTCTGCTGGAGGTGCATATCGAGAGGATTTTCGTTTCATAAACTCACGAATTCAGCCGAAATATCGGTTGCTCGTACACCGTTATTCTTCCAGTATGCCGTCAACGTTACAAATTCGGTAAAAACTTAACGCTGATTTTTGCAGAACTGGGCTAGCGATCGCTAAGTTTGTCAAAAATAAGACTTCCGAGTATTCCGCTAACAGAACACAGTCTAAGGAAAGAATAAAAGATAAAGTAAAAATAAAGCTTATTGTTGCTAATGGCCGTGAAACGCATTCGCCAGCTTCCGTTACAAACGATTGTGTTAGACAGCTTCACTGTGTTCTGGGGAGACTGGTTAGATCTCCGAGTCCGCATTCCCCAAGTAGCAGCATCCGGGTTGGTGTCGCCGCTAATCTATATTTTGGCCTTTGGGCTGGGACTGGGTAGTTCCATTGATCAAGTTACCGAACCTAGCGCCGGAGACAATTACCTGGAGTTTATTTTGCCGGGGATGGTGGCGCTCTCTTCAATGGTGATCAGTTTTGGGGGCACAACCTTCTCAATTTGCGGCGATCGCCTCTTCAGCAAAACCTTTGAGGAAATGCTGCTGTTGCCGGTACATCCCCTCTCGCTTCATTTAGGCAAAATGCTGGCCGGGGTAGTACGCGGTCTGATGACAGCCGCTTCGGTCATTTTGGTGGCGGTACTCTTTACCGGGCAGGTCTGGAGTTTTATTAATCCGCTGTTTTTGCTATTGCTGGTGTTAAACTGCTCGGTCTTTGCCGGATTAGGCGTCATTGTGGGGCTGAACGTAAAGTCGTTAGAGAGCGTAGGTTTGTTTAACAACTTTTTGATTGTGCCGATGTCTTTTTTGGGTGGCACCTTCTTTGATCCGATGACGCTGCCCTTAGCCTTAAAAGTTATTGTGTTTCTGTTACCGCTGACCTATACCACTATTGGCCTGAGAGCCGCTGCCTATCAGCCGATCGCGGTTTTTCCCTGGTACTCAATTCCCATTTTGCTAGCAGTGGCGATCGCGTTGTCTTTTGTTGGCGCTTATCAGTTTTCTCACCAGCAAGACTAACCCGCTTACGCCCAAAGGCCAAGGCGTGCCTTGAGGCAGTTAAAATCCCCCCAAAGTGGAGAGTTGGGGGGATAACGAAGACAGCCTATACGTAGGCTAAAGCGCCAAGTGACCCAGACAGGTCTGAAGTGATAACCAGCTTAGCGGCTAGTTGTGACTTCAATCGAAGATACTTTCACATCAATTCCGGCTGATTGCGCTTTTACTAAAGCAATTGTCTTAGCTTCTTGCTTGTGGTCAGCAAAAACCTCTAGCGCGTACAGTTCCGACTGTTCTTCAGCGCTTTTGCCTTTTAATTGAACGCTATATTTCATAGACCTCTTGTACGATTGGTGACTGGATCCTTTATATCAAGTTATGTAAAGCATTGTCATCCCTCTATGGATTGAGGCGAGTCTATTAATCAAATCAATTTATGACGACAGTATTTGATCAATCATGCGATTGGCCTGAGCGCCATAGCCGCCGCCGAACAAGTTGAAGTGATTGAGAATGTGATACAGGTTATACAGCACCTTGCGGCGGGCATACCCTGGATCGAGCGCATAGGCATCGTTATAGCCTTGATAAAAAGAGGCCGGAAAGCCCCCAAATAATTCAGTCATGGCGACATCTACTTCGCGATCGCCGTAGTAAACGGCTGGATCTAACACCACTGGTTCGCCAGTAGTCGTCACAGCAGCATTACCTGACCACAAATCGCCATGCACCAGCACAGGTTTAGGCTCATGACCAGCAAGCAGATCTGGCAGGGCTGCCAACAGCGTTGCCGAGCGGGGAAAATGGCCGCGACGACTGGCTAGTTGTAGTTGATAGCGGAGGCGATGTTCTCGGTAAAACGTTAGCCAATCAGACGTCCAGGGGTTTAGCTGGGGCGTAGAGCCGATGGTATTGTCTTGCGACCAGCCAAAGCCTTGCGAACTTTCTACCTGGTGCATAGCGGCTAGTTGCTGCCCCATCTTTTGCCAAGCTTGAGCATTGCCAGCACCTAAGTCTAACCATTCCATCACCACGTAAGCCGAACTTTCAGCTAGCCCCCAGCAGACCGGACGGGGCACTCGCAGAGTATGACTGGCGGCAATTTCTTTCAGCCCCAAGGCTTCTCGCTCAAACATCGCCAGTTGGGTGGCTTGATTCAGCTTGAGAAAAAAAGTTTGCTCCCCGTCTGTAATGGCATAAGCCTGGTTGATACTGCCGCCGCCGACAGAGCGGCGATCGCGTATTTCAAACGGCTGTCCAGTTGTTTGGCTAATATGCTGGGCGATCGTATTCCACATGGCTGGTTCTTTGTCTACCGACGTTTCTACTCGGGTACCACCGTCATAATGGCGTAAGCTTCAGGCGAGAGATAGCGTTGAGCTGCCTGCTGCAAGTCCTCCAGGGTAATCGCCCGAATACTAGCTGGATAACTGAGCGCATGGCTAATATCACCCGCCAGCGCTTGGTAGTAGCCGTAAAGTCCAGCGCGATCGCTTGGGGTTTCGCTGCCAAAAATATAGCGATTGGCCACCTGGGTTTGAACCCGCTGTAGTTCGGCTAAGGCGATCGGCGTATTCTGTAAGCGGCTGATGTGACTGATGATGCTAGCTTCAACGCTTTGCAAATGCTCAGCAGGCAACTGAGCCGAAATTGAAAACAGTCCTTGCTGGCGATAGCTCATATTACTGGCCACAACACCGTCAACCAGTTGCTGTTCCTCCCGCAAATCTCTGACTAAACGGGACGTCCGCCCCTGACCCAAGATTGAAGCAATCACATCCAAAGCATAGGTTTGGGCTAAATCGTTCATACCCGGAACCCGCCAGCTCATCACCAAACGAGCCTGACGCAGCGTTTTATCGGCATAGTGCAGTCGCCGAATCTGGCTAAATGAAGGTTCTGGACGACGGCTAGCAGGCGTTTCTGCCAGAGAGGCCAAGGGATACACCTGGTCACGACGGCTAAGCGCCTGCTCAAAGCTATCGGCAACAATACTCATCAGTTGTTCAGCAGGCAAATTACCCACAGCCACCGCCGTCATATGATCAGGCTGATACCAGCTACGGTGGAAAAGGCGCATTTGTTCTACAGACAGATCAGCAATCACGCTAGCAGGGCCAAGCACCTGCCGCCGATAAGGTAACTGGTCAAAAGCCAGCTCCATAAAACGGTAAAAATTGCGGCGTCGGGCATTATCTTCAGAGCGACGAATTTCTTCCAAAATCACCGGACGTTCTCGCTCAAAAGCTTCTGTCTCTAGGCTAGAGTTAATGAGCAACTCAATTTGAAGCGGCGCAAGCACGGCAAAGTCTTGAGGGGCTGCCGTGACATAGTAATGGGTATAATCCTGGCTGGTCGCAGCGTTAGTAACAGCGCCTCTAGCCTCTAAAGCACGCTCAAACTCCCCACAAGGAATCTGGGGCGTGCCTTTAAAGATCATGTGTTCTAAGAAATGAGCAATACCGTTAATCGACTCTGACTCTACAGATGACCCAATTCCCAACCAAATGCTGAGATTGATCGCCTCTACGGGAGTCTGTTCCACAATCAGCGTCAGACCATTAGATAATTTCTGAATAGTCGGTAAATGAAGCTGGGAACCCAAAGCCGGGGTAGCCAGAGTGGAGTACATACAATCTTAAAGAGATAACTTTCTTAATCCATGTTAATGGCTCTATCTGTTATCTCTTATGGAGAATTGAGCGGTAATCAGTTCAAAACGTGCAATTGGGGAAAATACCAGATGGGAACTTGGATCAAAGAGACAGATAACGCCATTTACCTAATGCAGGGAGGATATTACTTATCAAAGATCTCTAAGTACCCCTCTAAAAACAATCCCAACGAGAAAATTCTGAACATTCGCGGCATGCAGGCTTGGTTTACCCGTGACGATGCACCTCGCGGTATGACCGTCTCTCCTGGCGGCGAAGAACCGCTGCCGTTGCCGCCGCCGCCACCCCCTACCAAAACCAGCGGGGGGCGCATTAACGATGACGGCCTTTTGCTGATCAAATCGTTTGAAGGATTACGCCTCAAAGCTTACCAAGATGCGGTTGGTATCTGGACCATTGGCTATGGCACTACGCAGGGCGTTACCCCAGGCATGGAGATTACTCAGGCTCAGGCAGAGCAATTTTTACGGCGAGACGTAAACAAGTTTGAACAAGCCGTCCAGGAAGGCGTCACTGTGCCTATTAATGAAAACCAGTTTTCAGCGCTGGTGTCTTTTACCTATAACGTTGGCTCAGGAGCCTTTCGTAGCTCAACTTTGTTACGGCTCTTAAATCAAAACGACATTCAAGGGGCAGCCGACCAGTTTCCCCGCTGGAATCGAGCGGGCGGACGGGTGCTCGATGGTCTGACTCGACGCCGCAATGCCGAGCGATCGCTGTTTTTAGGTCAAGACTTTCGTCGTTTTCTCTAACTAGCCCCGACTGCCTCGGTGGGCACGCAGCACCGCCTATAGCGACAGCCCCTAAGCCTCAAGCCCTTAAGTGGCTGAAAGCGACTGACAGGAAACCGTTCAATTTGCCTTGAGCTACATTTTTCGCCGCACAGCGCTCGGAGAACTTGCTTTTTAGACCATGACCAAAGTTCGTTCAGTTTGGCCACCGGGGGTAACGCCCTACTTCTTTTTACTACCAGCTTTAATTATTTTAGGCTTGACGGTTTTTGGCCCAGCCTTGCAGGCGTTTTATCTAAGCTTTACGAGCTATGGCTACGACCTGACCCAGCCGCCCCAGTGGAACAACTTTGAAAATTTTCGCCGCCTGCTGGGCGATCAGGTGTTTTGGCAAACGCTTAAAAACACGCTGTTATACCTGGTTGGGGTTGTCCCAATTTTGGCGATCGCGCCGCTTTTATTAGCAATTTTGGTCAACCAAAAGCTCAAAGGTGTTCGCTGGTTTCGGGTGGCGTATTATACCCCGGTGGTGATTTCGATGGTGGTCGCGGGCATTGCTTGGCAGTGGCTATACGCCGAAAATGGACTGTTTAACCAAATACTGAGGGGACTGCGCCTGAGCCAGCAAGGCATTCCCTGGCTGACCAGCCCTGATCTGGCCTTGGCTAGCGTCATGGCGGTTACCATCTGGAAAGGGCTAGGGTACTACATGGTGATTTATCTAGCGGGGTTGCAAGCCATTCCTACCAGCCTTTACGAGGCTGCAGCCATTGATGGCTCAGACGGCTGGAAACGGCACTGGGACATTACGATCCCGCTCATGCGTCCCTACATTTTTTTGGTCAGTGTCATCTCAGCGATTTCAGCCACCAAGGTCTTTGAAGAAGTCTTTATCATGACCCAGGGTGGGCCACGCAACAGTTCAAAAACAGTCGTTTATTACGTCTACGAGCAAGCCTTTCAATCTTTAGAAATTAACTACGCCTGCACAATTGGGCTGGTTCTGTTTTTAATCATTTTGGGGCTGTCGCTGCTGCGGTTGGCGTTTTTGCCAACCTCTGAGTCTGGCGGCTACTTTTGAGGTTGAACCGTTACCCCGTGTAGTTCGACGGCGTCTGCGCCTTCAATTTGCATAGCAGTTCGCACCAACTGGTCTATAAGGGCTTCAGAAGCTACCTGGCCGCGTAAAATCACAACCCGCCCTCGCTGGCGCACAGAAATTCCCGCCACTTCAGCCTTAAATCGTCTGCGAAAATGCTGCTGTACGCGCTTGGCCAACCCCTGATGATCGTATTCTCCCCGCAGGCCAACCCGTTCAGGCGGAATCGCGCGATACCATGACAGACCAGGCATTGGAGCAACCGATGTTCCTGCCCGTATGCCTACAGCAATTTGACCGGATGTATAGGCGGCTTCGTACGCACCCATAGGTGATCACCTTCCACAAATAATTGAAACAGCACTAGCCCATCACAACTGGGCAACTTCTTCACGTTCTTCTGGGAACACACATCCGTTCTCTGTTAGGGCGGAAGTTAACAACTTAAATGTGCTTCTTGCTACAATTAAGGGTTAAAGATCGACGGCTTCTTAAGATTTTGACTAGTATCTTAACCAAAAAAGCCAATTATTTCCGTATTTTCACTATTTTTCTGAGAAGATTCTGTGGCCCAGTTAGCAGATTTTATAGGTCTGGACTCGGCTGATGTAATCTACCTGTCGGCATAAAAATCGAGAAAACAGGCGGACGGACGCAGCTCAGCCCAAAGCTTAGAATCGCCAAAACCAACGAAAAGCTTAAGAAAATAGAGTTTGAAGTCACTTTTTGCTGGGTCGAAACTTTATCTGATTCAGTAACGGTGAATTACACTCATTCTCTGCGGCTTTTCGGTCAAGCCAGCGCCAGTCATCAAAATATTTAATGAACTACAGAAATTAGGTTAAGAAACTTTATGCAACAAGGTGACGGCATAGGCCGCAATGCCTTCTTCGCGCCCAGTTGGGCCTAGCTTTTCGTTGGTGGTGGCTTTAATGCCAATTTGTTCTGGTTCAAGCTGAAGTTTTTGGGCGAGGCGATCGCGCATAGCTTGAATGTAGGGTTTTAGCTTGGGTCGCTCAGCCACAATGACGCTGTCAATATTGCCAATTTGCCAACCCCGCGCTTGCACCAGTTGATGAACCTGTTCGAGTAAAACCAGGCTATCGGCTCCCTGCCATTGGGGATCGCTGGGGGGAAAATAAAGGCCAATATCCCCCAAGCTCAAAGCGCCCAATAGGGCATCCATAATGGCGTGGGTTAAAACGTCAGCATCGCTATGCCCCAGCAAACCCAGCGAATGCTCTATTTTGACGCCACCGAGAATAAGCGGGCGATCGCTAACTAGGCGATGAATATCGTAACCGTTACCAATACGAATGTTCACGATTGAGGCGGCTCCAAATTAGACTGCTGTTCTAACCATTTTTGATACAAATCAGGACGACGGGTTTGCGTCCGCTGCTGCTGTTGTTGTTGTCGCCACTGGGCGATCGCAGCATGATTACCTGAGCGTAGAATTTCGGGTACCTGCCAGCTGCGAAAATTGGCCGGACGCGTATACTGCGGATAATCGAGCAGCCCCGCTTCAAAGCTTTCGTACTTGAGCGAATCAGCCTTACCGACTGTACCTGGCCTCAGGCGCGTTACCCCGTTAATCAGCGCCAGCGCTGGGATCTCGCCGCAGGTCAGCACGAAATCCCCCAAAGACACCTCACGCGTCACCAGGTGCAAAACCCGTTCATCCACCCCTTCGTAATGTCCGCAAATGATAACAATTTGATCGTAATCTGCTGCCAGCGTTTGCAGCAGGGGCTGTTGCAGCGGCTCTCCTTGGGGCGTCATCAAAATCACTTCTCGTCGAGGAAGGCACGGTAACGCCTCAACCGCAGCAAAAATTGGCTCTGGCTTCATCAACATGCCAACCCCGCCACCGTAAGGCTCATCGTCTACACGGTGGTGCTTGTCTGTGGCAAAATCACGCGGATTGATCAGGTGAACCTCAGCAATGCCGCGGTCAATGGCCTTGCCCAATAGACCTGAGGCCAAAGGAGATACAAAGAAATCGGGGAAAAGGCTAACCACATCAAACCGAAGCGGAGCCGCTAGAGAAACAGCCATAGTACAGCCAAGTTCTGCCAAAAATTTAGACACCAGACTCAAAAACCGATTGCCCAATTCGCTTAAGGGTCTGAAATAATAGTTGTTTGAGTCGTCTGAAATTTGGGTTGATATTTAAGCCTCAATCCAAGCTTCAGATGATTGTTATACCAGCCTACGTCGGTAAGAGTGATACACTCTTGCAAATATGGGTCCCCTATGGCGATGTTTAAGCCAAAGTCAGTGTGCGGCGAGAAGTCTTCTTGCACTTTTTACAACTGCTGGGGAAATTGACCGAAGTGTGACCCAAAAGCTTATCATGCAGCAATTAGAATCTTCGCTAGAGCAGAGGATGCCTCCCCTAACTAAATCGGCTGTTCTGGTCATTGGTGGTGCAGAAGATAAAGTTCATGGCCGAGAGATCCTCTACACCTTTTTTGAACGAGCAGGCGGACGAGATGCCAATATCGCCATTATTCCCTGTGCCTCGCGAGAGCCCAGTATTATTTCTGAGCGCTATCGACGAATTTTTGACGAGATGGGGGCTAAAGCGATCGAGGTGATGGATATCCGCGATCGCCAACAGGGTGAAGATCCCGTTTGGGAAAAACATTTAGAAAACTGCACAGGGGTTTTCATGACCGGGGGTGACCAAGTACGTCTTTGCGGCTTGCTAGCCGATACCCCGGTGATTGAACATATTCGGCGCAAAGTTCAGATCGGCGAAATGACCCTAGCAGGCACCAGTGCGGGAGCCGCTGTCATGGGTCGCCATATGATTGCAGGCGGCGGCAGTGGCGAATCTCCCAATCGGTCTTTGGTCGATATGGCGACTGGGTTGGCTATTTTACCCAGCATTGTGGTCGATCAGCACTTTCACAACCGCAACCGCATGGCGCGTTTAGTGAGCGCCATCGCCATGCAGCCCGATCAAATTGGCCTTGGTATCGATGAAGACACCTGTGCCCTATTTGAAGGCGATAGCGTGTTTGGTGTGATTGGTAAAGGCACCGTCACGGTGGTCGATCCCACGGAGGTAACCTACACCAACGAGCCGGATATTGATGCCACAGAACCCTTGAGTTTACACAATCTGCGAGTTCATGTGCTCACCCATGGCGATCGCTATGACCTGCAGCACCACCACATTGTCAGTCACTAATTAACACCCAACCGTTTCAGATTAGGCTTTAGGTAGATAAAAGATGCGCCCGAATTTTCTTAAACTGGCTTTAATTTCAAGCTTGTCGCCACAACGTCCCTGGCTCAAGTCGTGGTTGACCTCCAATCAGTCCTTTAAGAGCTTCCTGGGCGGTGCTTAATAGTTATGCTGCGTGCTTAGACGCCTATAGAGTCCATGTAAGCTTTTTCGCATCTGCTATTCTGCTGCTGGCTAGATAACCACCATGAGAATCCTGAAGACCCAAACCCTGCGCGGCCCCAACTACTGGAGCACCCGATACCACCAACTGATTGTTGTTCGCCTAGATTTAGAAGATCTAGCCGAAACATCTACCCGCGACATTCCAGACTTTTACGAAGGGTTGATCGAAGCGCTACCAACGCTGACCGAACATCGTTGCGCCGACGGCGAAGCGGGTGGTTTTTTGCGGCGCGTCAAGTCGGGAACCGACTTAGGACATGTTGTTAAGCACGTCGCGCTAGAATTGCAAACCCTAGCAGGCATGTCAGTAAGCTTTGGCCGTACGCGCTCTACGGCAACCTCAGACATCCAGCAAGTTGTGTTTGAGTATTTGGATGAACAAGCGGGTCGGTATGCCGCTCGAGCCGCCGTTCGCCTGTGTAACAGCCTGATTGAGCTAGGACGTTACCCAGTCGATGAACTCCAGCAGGATCTCTCTGACCTAAGAGACTTATGGGCAGATGCCGCCCTAGGCCCCAGCACACAAACCATCATCAAAGAAGCTGAAGCCAAAGGCATTCCCTGGACGCAGCTTCGTAGTCGCGCCATGATTCAACTGGGTCAAGGTGTTTACCAAAAGCGCATTCAGGCGACCTTAAGCAGCCAAACAGGAATTCTAGGCGTTGAACTAGCCTGCGACAAAGAAGGAACCAAGCGAATTTTGCAAGATGCCGGGGTTCCGGTACCGCGAGGAACCGTTATTTACTATCTAGACGAACTTGAGGAGGCCATTGAAACGGTCGGTGGCTTTCCGATTGTGATTAAACCGTTAGATGGCAACCACGGTCGGGGCATCACCATCAACATCAACGCTTGGGCTCAGGCGGAAGCAGCTTACGATGCGGCCAGAGCCGTTTCTAAGGGGGTGATTGTTGAACGCTTTTATCGCGGTCGTGACCATCGGGTACTGGTAATCAACGGTAAGGTTGTTGCCGTTGCTGAACGGGTACCCGCCCACGTCGTGGGGGATGGCCGCTCTACAATCGAAGAACTGATCGCAGCCACTAACCGAGATCCACGGCGCGGCGAAGGCCACGACAACATCCTGACGCGGATTGAAGTCGATCGCACCAGTTGGCAACTGCTCGACCAGCAAGGCTACACCTTAGAAACCGTCTTACCCTTAGACGAGGTTTGCTATCTACGAGCAACAGCCAACCTCAGCACAGGCGGCATTGCCATCGATCGCACCGATGAAATTCACCCGCAAAATGTTTGGTTGGCTCAGCGAGTCGCCAAAATCATTGGCTTAGATATTGCCGGTATTGACGTTGTCACCGAAGACATTACCCGCCCGCTGCGGGAAACCGACGGTGTGGTAGTTGAAGTGAACGCTGCACCTGGTTTTCGGATGCACTTTTCGCCCAGTGAAGGCATTCCGCGTAACGTGGCAGAGCCGCTAATTGATATGCTGTTTCCGCCCGGTACACCGACGCGGGTGCCCATTATCGCCCTTACGGGCACCAACGGCAAAACCACCACCACCCGCCTCACTGCCCATATCTTCAAGCAAACTCAAAAAGTGGTGGGCTACACCACTACAGACGGCGTTTACATCAGCGATTATTTGGTAGAACCCGGTGACAACACTGGCCCGCAAAGCGCCCAGGTGATTTTGCAAGACCCCACCGTTGAGATAGCGGTGCTGGAAACGGCGCGGGGCGGAATTTTGCGCTCAGGACTGGGGTTTGATAGCTGTGATGTTGGCGTTGTGCTAAACGTAGCTGCCGATCACCTGGGGCTAGGTGATATTAATACCGTCGAAGAAATGGCCCATCTCAAAAGCGTGGTGGTCGAAGCGGCTCGACCCAACGGTTATGCCGTCTTGAATGCCGACGATCCGCTGGTGGCGGCTATGGCGCAGCGGGTTAAGGCTCAGGTGGCCTACTTTTCGATGAACCCTGACAATGAACTGGTGCAGGCTCATACACAGCAAGGCGGGCTGGCCGCAGTCTATGAGAATGGCTATTTGAGTATTCTCAAGGGGGATTGGGTGCTGCGAATTGAGCAGGCGGTGAATGTGCCGCTAACCATGATGGGGCGCGCTCCCTTCATGATTGCCAACGCCCTAGCGGCTAGCCTGACGGCTTTTACCCAAGGGCTGAGCATTGAAATAATTCGGCAAGCGCTACATACGTTCCAAGCTTCTGCCGACCAGACCCCAGGGCGCATGAATCTCTTCGACTTGGGGCGGTTTCATGCGTTGATTGACTATGCCCACAACCCAGCTAGCTATGAAGCGCTGGCGGGATTTGTCAATAACTGGCCGGGTACCTGCATTGGCGTCGTGGGTGGCCCTGGCGATCGCCGCGATGAAGATTTTATTACCTTAGGCAAGCTAGCGGACGGCATGTTCGATCAGGTAATTGTCAAAGAAGATGACGATACCCGAGGTCGCCCGCGGGGTGAAGCCGCTGATCTGATTGTGGCAGGGGTCAAAGCAGCAGGTGAGCAAAGCCACTATCGGGTTATTCTCAACGAGGTTGAAGCCATCCATACCGCTTTGGACGAAGCCCCCGACAACAGTCTGGTGGTCATTTTGCCCGAAAGCGTGCGCCGAGCCATTGGTTTGATTGAAGAGCGCAAACCCCTCTCGCTGTCTGCAAGCTCAGCGATCGCCGCCAATAGCACCCCTCAGCCAACGCCAGACGTTAGCGCGGATGCCTCAGCCCTGGCAGAATCTAAAGGGTAGCCGCTGGCAGCAGGCCAGCACCCCCCTTAAAAAGTTATAGCTTAGTCTGGCTGGGGCCCTTCGCCCAGCCGAATTAGGCTGTTGGTTAAAAAGACTTCTTGCTGCTTTTCTTGCAGGCTGCGGGCAAGGTCAAGCGCCTGACGGTAGTATTGTTGGGCGGTGGCAAAGCGGCCTAAGTCTTCGTAATACTCGCCTAGTTGTCGATAGGTAAGCAGTTGTTGCCAGCGATCGCTACCACCATCTAGGGTGAGGGCTACCCGCGCGTCTAAAACTTCTGCCAGGTCGCGGCGATCGCCTCTTGCCAGATAAATGGTAAACAGCCCGTCTAGCGCCCGAAGCTGTAGGGGGCGATCGCCCAGTTCCCTAGCCGAACGCAGCGCCAACCGATAGGCACCAACCGCACCCGAATAATCTTCGAGGGCTAGAAAAACATCGCCTAAACTGTTGAGCGTATTGGCTTCACCAATGAGATCGTTTCCCTGATAGCGATAGTTAGCCGCTGACTCGTAAAGTTTGGCCGCTTCTTGCAAGTTTCCGACTGAACGTTCTACCAAAGCCAGGTTGCTCAAACTCATGCCAATTCCCTGAAAGTGGCGCACGCTTTGGGCAATGGTAAGGGCTTGCTCAAAAGACTCTCTGGCAACGCCTACGTAGCCACGCTGCAAAAAAAGGCTACCGACGTTGTTCCAGCCAAAAATTTGGCCTTGTAGATCTTCGTTGTCTCGGGCAACGGCCAAGCGGCGGCGCAGCGCTTCTTCTGCCGCTTCGTACTGGCCAAGCTGAGTGTAGGTGAGGCCAATATAGTCATAAGCTAGCCCCATCGAGCTGAAGTCTTGCAGATCTTGGTAAATGGCGATCGCCTGAAACCAAGAGTTAATGGCCTGCTGGTAGCTGCCTTCAAGCTGCTGTTGAGAACCGAGCCGCATGAGCTGATCGGCCACATCTCGCGCTCGGCTTTCGGTGCCGTTAAAAGCGGGAATGGCAAGCTGTTCATTAATATCAACAGCCTTTGCCAGCGGACTGCTCACAGCCAAAGCCAGCACAGCAAAGAGCACCTGACAAACTGAGCGAGACGGACGGTTTAACTTGCCCATGACGATTTTGCAAAATGAAATGACGATCGCAACGGTTCAAACACACTACAAAGCTGGCATTAAATCTGCCGCTTCGAGTTCACTCGTAGCGGGTGATAAGGCTTGCCCATCCGCCAGATAAATTTCTTGAATGTCTTCTGGTAAGGCGGCTTCTAGCTCTTGGTAAGCGCGTCTGCGCCGCGATCGCACCTGCGCCGGAGAAATGCGCTCTCCTTCGGCTTGCAAATAAGCGGCAATGCGGGTTTCGCTCCAGCGGAAGGTTTGCGCCATCACAATAATGAGTCGCTGGGTGGGGTGCAGGCGATCGAGGGCTAGCTCGATATAACACCAAAGCGGCGGCGAGGCTTCCGTCAAAGAATAATGAATAGATTCAACTGGCGGCAGAACGGCCTGGTTAATGCAAAGGGCAGTGACGTTAATGAGCCAGTTTTGTAGCGAAAAGGCGGGCTGCTGAGAGGTACTGGAGAGAGGCGGAATGTCTAAACCGCTCAACTCGTGGAGAATGTGCCGCCACGTTAGGGCAAATAAATAGTCAGCCTGAACAGGCGATCGCGCTGAGTGGCGAATGAGGGTATAGACAATCGGGCTGTAGCGACAAAAAATCGCCGTGAAGTATTTACCTGAATCAGGGTGGCGCTGAAACAGCTCTACCAGCGTTTGGTCGCTCAGGGGGCCAAGTGCCCGGATCAGCTCGTGGTTACTTTCAGGAAACTGGGGAATCTTCACAGGTTTAGTGTCTGGCTATAAGACCAATAGAAAAATGAATTGCTCCTACTATACCGACTGTCTTATCCAGTGAACACATTTTTTACAAATCTGGGCTTGATAAACTAGAAGAAACGCCAAAATTTTTAAATATTTCACTATCGGCCTCTCTGCCGTTGGGCAAATGGCGGCGCTATCCCTCAAAATATCCATGACTGCCATCCTTCCTTTTTTTATGACTATGCCCTCTTTCGTTGGTGCTTTTTGGCCCGGTCTACCGCTCGATAGCCTTTTGTCTACCCAAGGCATCATGGTGATGCTGCTGGTGGCTTATGCAGGGGCTATGTGGCTATTTTTGACCAGCGCCCCCAAGGTGCATACCATGATGGTTTCTGACCTAGAGATGGCGCGGCGATTTTATGAAGGGATGCTGGGGCTACCTGCTGCCGATGTGCCGCTGCACTACTATTACAACTATGAGCAAACGCTGGGCACGGCTGGTTTAGATCCGATGTATTTGTCGAGCAGTTTGGGTAGCAGCGATCGCGCCATTGGTAGCCCTGATGGACTTTGGTATCAGTTGAAAAAGAATACGCAGCTACATGTGATCACCGGAGCTAGCTTAGGGCACAAAGACCGTCAGCGCCATGTTTGTTTTGATCATGATTGCTTAGAGCAGGTGTTAATGCAGGTACAGCTACGCCGGATTAAGTACAAAGTTCGGCGTGACCAGCCGCTTAATTTTTTGGTAAAAGACTATGACGGTCGGGTGATTGAACTGGCTGAAATTTCTAACTAAAGCCACGTTTTTCTTTTATTGTTCTTTTTAAGAACTGTCGCCACAAGGGTTAAAACACTTTAATGGTTAAAAGCCGCCGCCTGTTTTCAGGTGGCGGCTTTCGTTTTGCCAGTTAACCGAGCCGACAGCGTTTGGT
>NZ_JBQLZL010000110.1:0-8100 GCF_052168255.1 Almyronema sp.
AGCAGGTGGTAGCAGCTAGCAGGGTAGGAATCATCAGTACGCCGAACCAGCCAATATAAAGGCGGTTGTCGGTGCTGGTAATCCACTGGCAAAACTGCTCCCATGCTCCGACGTTTTCACGTCTTTGCAGTGTAGAAGTCATAGTGATGATTGCCGAATAAATAAACGACGAAAAATATGTGAGTTAACAGTTAAGTACACTTGGTTAAGTACAGTTACCCACATGACAATAGATTAAGGATTCTGCTCGAATGTGGGGCTATCTTTGCAAAAAATCTTCTACCTTTGAAACATTTCTAAGTATTTTTAGCCCGGTGGCCATTGCAGCGATCGCCCCCCTAGCAAATGCATATGAAGATGGAAAACGGTTTGTCCACCGTCATTTCCCGTATTGATCACAACCCGGTAACCGCTCTCGGCCATTCCTACTTGCTCAGCAAGCTGGTTAACAATTAGCAACATATGGCCGAGCAGTTCCTTATCAGCAGCCTCTACCGCTGTCAGCGCTGGAATGGGCTTTTTGGGGATGACCAAAAGATGGGTTGGGGCTTGAGGGTTGATGTCTGAGAAAGCAAGGCAAAGATCGTCTTCATAAAGGATATTGGCTGGAATTTCTTTGCGAATAATCTTGCCAAAAATAGTGTCTGTGCTCATGAGCCAGCTTTTGCATCCTAAAGCAAGAACGCTCGTCATTTTATACTCTGTCTGTGGACATAGCAGATTGAGGCTATCGATCGCTTATGCTTTGGGCAGTGTAAAAATCAAGTTTACTGCTTGGTTGGCTTTAAGACTTTTGCATCCATTGCGTGTATCTTGCCGGAGCGATCGGAGTAAGGTAGGCATGCTAGGCAGAGTCAGCTTTGGGCTGAAAGCGCCAGGATTGCTGGAGGAACTAGGTACATGCTAAAAGATCCCTCTTCCCTCTCTATTAAACAGCAGCAGGACTGGCCTAAAGCTTTGAGGCAGTATGAAACCCTTTTGGATCTAGCGGGAGACTGTCTGTTTATTTGGGACAGTGAAGGGTGCGTTACTTTTTGGAATTCAGCCGCTGAACGCTGTTATGGCTGGAGCAAAGCGGAAAGCCAAGGTCAAAGTTTACAGGCTTTGTTAGGTTCTCAATGGCCGCTGCCGTGGGCAGAAATTCAGGCAGTTTGCTTGGCAGGCGATCGCTGGTCGGGTCGGGTTTTGCAAACCTGCCGAGAGGGTACTCAAATTTGGGTAGAAACCACAATTTGCATAGCTCAAGATGATCCAGAGGCAGCTCCTACTTTTTTGCAGTGCGATCGCCTGCCTTCTGCCACCTTAGCCACCAACGATGCCGCCCAAGTCAATCAAGTATTACAGCATCGAGCCACTGAATTAGAAACGTTGTTTGATGTCATTCCGGTTTGTTTGGCGATCGCCCAAGATCCGCTGTGTGAGAAAATTCGCATCAATCCTGCCTTCGCCAATTTGTTAGCCATTGACTACGCCACGCACAGTTCTATGACGCGGGCAGCAGCGCAAGCACAAGCGCTTTATCAGGTTTTGCACCAAGGTGAGCCTGTGCCCGTAGACGAGTTACCCATGCGCCGCGCCATTACTGAAGGAATAGAAATTCGAGATGCCGAAATTGATATTCGGCGGCGCGATGGCAAGATTTTTAATCTCTTTGGCTATGCAGCACCTGTACGAGATGGACACGGTGAAATTACAGGAGCCGTTAGCGCCTTCTTAGACGTCACTTCCCTAAAGCGGGCAGAAGCCAACTTGAAAACGGCGCTAGCTAAAAATCAGCTCATTTTAGAAAGTATTACGGATGCTTTTATTGCCTTAGATCCTGACTGGCGCTATACCTACGTCAATCCAGCCGCTGCCCAAAGGCTACGCCGCTCACCCGATCAGCTTTTGGGTAAAACGATTTGGCAGACGTTTCCGGGCTTGAACAATACGTTTTTAGGGCAAGCCTTACAGCGGGCGGCGGCTGAGCAAAATGCGATCGCGTTAGAAACGCCCTATCCCCCCTGGCAAAACTGGGCTGAGGTGCATATTTATCCTTCTAAAGAAGGCATTACCCTCTATTTTCAAGATGTGACGGCTCGCAAAACAGCAGAGCGTACGCTGCGCGAGAGCGAAGAACGTCTGAGGCTGGCGGTTGATCTAACCGAGTTGGGGCTGTGGGACTGGAACTTAAGCACCGGAAAAGTCACTTGGTCTTATCATCATGGTCGCCTTTTTGGCACGACGACAGAAGCTTTCGATGGCACCTATGACGCCTTTTTGCGCTGTGTCCATCCCGATGACCACGAAGGTGTCAATCAAGGTGTGCAGGCAGCGCTTGAGAGCGGTGTTTTTGGGCATGAATTTCGGGTCGTCTGGCCAGATGGAAGTTTGCACTGGCTGGGAAGCAAAGGAAAAGTGACCTACGATGAACAGAAAATTCCCCGGCGGATGTTGGGCTTCGTTTGGGATATTAGCGATCGCAAGCAGGTTGAAGCGGAGCGAGAGCAACTGCTGATTCGCGAGCGGCAAGCGCGGGAAGACGCCGAGATGGCAAACCGCATCAAAGACGAATTTTTAGCGGTGCTTTCTCACGAACTGCGATCGCCGCTCAACCCAATCTTAGGTTGGACAAACTTGCTACTGCGGCGTCAGCTTAATCCAGAAACCACACGGCGAGCGCTGGAAACCATCGAGCGCAACGCCCAATTACAAACGCAGCTGATCAGCGACTTGTTAGATGTTTCGCGGATTTTACGCGGCAAGCTCAAGTTAGACAACAACCCGGTTGATTTAGCTCAAGTAGTGCAGAGCGCTTTAGAAACCGTCCAGCTTTCGGCGGAGGCTAAAGACATTGACATCAAGCTCGATTTGCCTGAAGTTTCTCCGCGTGTGCGTGGTGATGCTGGCCGTTTACAGCAAGTCGTCTGGAATTTGCTGTCTAACGCGGTTAAATTTACACCAACCCAAGGTGAAGTCAGCGTTTGGCTGCGGCAGGTCGAGCAACAGGCTGAAATTCGGGTGCAAGATACCGGGCAGGGCATCACCGCCGATTTTCTGCCTTATGTGTTTGACTACTTTCGTCAGGCAGATGGAGCCACCACCCGTCAGTTTGGTGGGCTAGGGTTGGGGCTTGCCATTGTGCGTCATCTAACAGAATTGCATGGTGGCTCGGTAGAAGCCAGCAGTACGGGGCTGGGCCAGGGGGCTACGTTTACGGTACGCTTGCCGCTGCTGCATCAGCCGCTGATGACAGTACCCGCAGTTAGTGTCACCGCGACTAGAAAAGTACCTAAATTGTCTCATCAGCTTATGGGTAAGCAGGTTTTAGTAGTAGACGACGATGCGGAAGCGTTATATCTGGTGTCTTACGTTCTAGAAGAGTACGGTGTGCAGGTTTTATCAGCCACTTCGGCTGAGGCAGCCTTAGTCATTCTCGATCAGATACGGCCTCACTGCTTGATTTGTGACATTGGCATGCCCGGTATCGACGGCTATGATTTAATGCGCCAAATTCGAGCGCGATCGCCCGAACAAGGGGGAGAAATTCCTGCGATCGCGCTAACTGCCTATGCTTCAAGCCGCGATCGCCAATTAGCGCTAGCAGCGGGCTTCCAAGCTCATCTCACCAAACCCACTAACTTAGACCAGCTTATAGAAACGCTCGATCACCTGCTCCGCGTTTGAGCGTTAGCGCTAAAGGCAAAAGGGACAAAAGCGGCAAGCCTGTTTCAATCGCGCTTAAGGCTGCAATTTTACGGCGGTTCCGGTCGCTGTAATCAGCATGAGCACACCCGTTTCATCCAAATTGATCGTATCTGTCATAACCCGTACCCCAATTACCGCGTCTGCCCCTAGCCGTTGCGCTCGTTCTGCAATTTCGGCTAAAGCTTCGCGCTGGCCGCGTTCAAACACCCGTTCATAAGCGCCTGTGCGTCCACCAATGATGTCACGAATACCCGCAAAAAAATCTCGCAGCGCATTGCTGCCATAAACCACCTCTGCCGTCACCACCCCTAGGTAATCGCTGATCACTTTCCCTTGGAGAACATCAGTTGTTGTTACAATCATCTATTGATCCCCAAACATAACTTCACAAAAGTTGGCGCATCAGCCATTTAGGCTGCATGTCGCTGTTCCCTACTGTTGACCCTCTGGAGGATAGGCCGTGTATAGGCGAATCATTTTAGCTGCTGCTCTACTAGAAGTCAGTTGGCTATCCCTTTCAGCCCAGGCAGTCAGTTTCCAATCTAACGCGACTCGTTCACCCTTTGAGTCTACTTCTGAGCTAGTTGCTCAAAATGGAGCTTCTGAAGATGAGCGCGTCAATGACCTTTTACGCCAAGGGCGCGAACGTCTAGAGGCACGGGACTATGCCGGAGCAATTTCAGCGTATCAGCAAGCCTCGCAGCTAGAAAATGACAACGCTCGCATCTATTCGGGTATGGGCTACGTGTATGTGCAGCAAGGTAACTATCCGGCGGCGGCGGAAGCTTATCGTCAGGCGATCGCCTTAGACGATCGCAATACGGCTT
The DNA here is from genome assembly GCF_052168255.1 of Almyronema sp. NCBI lineage: Bacteria > Bacillati > Cyanobacteriota > Cyanophyceae > Nodosilineales > Nodosilineaceae > Almyronema > Almyronema sp. Next base: position 4,515 of record NZ_JBQLZL010000110.1, read on the forward strand.
TTCGCTATGGTCTGGCCTATGCTTTGGTCAACGCTGAAGACCTAGAAGCTGCCGCTTCAACCTACGAAGAACTCGTTCGCCTAGCTCCGAATGAGGCCAATGCGTATTTGGGTTTGGGCGGCGTACTCATTCGTTTAGAAAATTATCAGGCAGCGGCGGATGTCTACCGCCGTCTGACGGGCATTTCCCCCAATAACGCGGAAGCGCTAGAAGCGCTGGGCAATCTCTATCTGCAACAAGAGCGCTACCGCGAAGCAAGAGAAGTTTTACAGCAGGTGCAGCAGATCCAGCCCAACCGTAGTAGTTTGCACCTCAGCTTAGCCAATTTGTGGCTGTTCGAAGGCAACCAGGAGCAAGCCTTACAGTCGCTCAATCGAGCAGTGCAGATTGATCCGAACAATGCTGAAGCCCAGTTTCAAATTGCTGAGATTTTGCGCGATCGCGGCCAAACTGACGCCGCCTTTACCCACTATCTCAAAGCGGCTGAGGCCAACCCTGACATTGCGCTGGCTCAAGCCATGATTGGTGAAACTTACCTGGCTAGAGAGCAGTACTTTCAAGCTGTCCTGGCCTATCGACGTTTGGTTAGCCTTTTACCGGGTGATCCGGGGGCTCACTATAACCTCGGTCTGGCTTTGTGGGGGCAGGGATTTCGCCAAGAAGCGGTTTCCCAAATTCGCCAAGCTCAGTCGCTCTACCGTCAGCAAGACGATACCGCCAGCGTAGAACGAACCCAACAATTGCTAGAAGTTTGGGGCGTTGAAAGCTAAGCGGTAACGGCAGCTTCAAGCCGCTCTCCGGTCAGGCTAAATGCCCGCACTTCGGTAATGCGAACCGGGACAATTTGGCCTTTGAGAGCGGCAATATCACCCTCAAAAAAGGTGAGGCGATTACCACGGGTGCGACCCATCACTTGGGCTGGATTTTTAGGATTGCGCTCTTCGACGAGTACCTCTTCCACACGTCCGGCATAGCGCTGCGATCGCTCCGCCGCTTTCACTGCCACTAAATGGTTAAGGCGTTGCAGGCGATCGCTTTTAACTGCTTCGCTCAGTTGGTTATCCCACAAAGCAGCAGGCGTACCGGGGCGAGGCGAGTAAGCCGCCGTATTAAGCTGATCAAAGCCGATATCTTCAACCAGTTTCAGCGTATTTTCAAACTGAGCTTCAGTTTCACCCGGAAAACCAACAATCGCATCGGCGCTAATGGCAGCATCGGGCATATAGCGCCGCACGGTATCAATAATGCGGCGATATTTTTCTTGGGTATAGCCCCGGCTCATCGCCTTCAGCACTTCGTTATCCCCCGACTGAAAAGGAATATGGAAGTGTTCACACACTTTGGGTAGCTCGGCACAAGCCCGAATTAGCCGTTCGGTAAAATAGCGCGGATGGCTAGTGGCAAAGCGCAGGCGCTCAACCCCCGCTACATCATGGACAAAATACAGCAAGTCGGTAAGTGTATGCAGGTGGCGTCCTTCAGCCGTGGCACCGGGTAAGTCACGTCCGTAGGCGTCAATGTTTTGCCCTAACAGCGTTACTTCCTTGAAGCCCTGCTGCCCTAGCTGCACCATCTCTGCCCGAATTGCCTCAGGGGTACGAGACTGCTCTACGCCCCGCACATTGGGCACAACACAATAGGTGCAGCGCTCATTGCAACCATAAATTACATTCACCCAAGCCGTTACCTGACTATCCCGTCGGGGCTTGGTGATGTCTTCCATGATGTGAACTGGCTCAGTCGCCACCACCTGATTACCGCTAAACACTTGCTCTAGCAAGTCTTGCAGGCGGTTGGCGTGCTGTGGCCCCATGACTAAATCTAGCTCAGGTACTCGCCGCAGCAGCGATTCGCCTTCTTGCTGCGCCACACAACCCGCCACAATCAGGGTCAAATTCGGCTGTTCGTGCTTGCGTTTGGCTTGCCGCCCCAGGTAAGAGTAAACTTTTTGCTCGGCATTGTCGCGAATGGTGCAGGTGTTGTAAAGCACCACATCGGCTGTGTAGGGATCTTCGACCCACTCGAAGCCCATGTCATCTAAGATGCCAGCCATGCGCTCAGAGTCAGCCTTATTCATCTGACAGCCAAACGTGGTGATGTGGTAGCGACGGGGAGAAACAACCATAAACCTAGTGACAAACCGCTAAACCCCTATTTTGCCATTTGTTTGCAGGCTTGGGGAAGATAGCCGACTCAAGCTGATTCAATCGTGGCTTCGGCTTGATGGGCGATCGCCCGTAGCTGGTCTAGCGTATTGCCCTGGGGTTGCTGCCACAACCCCCGCTGATGAGCCTCAACCAGCCGTTCTGCCATATCTCGCAATGCCCAAGGATTTTTGGCTAAGACAAATGCTTGTACCTTAGTGTCTAGCAAATATGCCTCTGCCACCCCTTGATACATATAATCTTCGACGCAGTGAGCCGTAGCATCGTAGGCAAACAGATAGTCTACCGTTGCTGCCATTTCAAAAGCTCCTTTGTAGCCATGCCGCATCACCCCGGCTATCCATTTAGGATTGACCACGCGAGATCGATAGACCCGGGCAATCTCAGCCTCTAGCGATCGCACTTGCGGATTTTCTGGCACAGCATGATCGCCAAAGTACACCTGCGGATTTTTGCCCTGGGTGACCCGTACGGCTGCGGTTAAGCCCCCCTGAAACTGGTAATAATCATCGGAATCCAGCAAATCGTGTTCGCGGTTGTCTTGGTTGTGCAGCACTATCTGCATTTGCCCCAAGCGTTGTTCAAAGGCAGCGGGCGCTGAACGTCCTTCAGCCTGACGGGTGTAAGCGTAGCTGCTCCAGTTAATGTAAGCACGGGCTAAATCGGCGTCTGTTGTCCAGTTTTGCGCCTCAATTAGCCCTTGCAGACCAGCACCATAGGCTCCAGGTTTAGAGCCAAAAATGCGGTAGCGCGATCGCGTCTCAGCCTGTTGTAGATCAAGTCCTTGCTGTTGCCAAAACTGGGTTTCGGTCGAGGTTTGTGCCGCCAGAGGGTTTTGCTCGGCGGTTTCATCAAGAGCGGCGATCGCCGCCACCGCCTGGTCAAACAAATCAATCAAATTGGCAAAGGCATCGCGAAAAAAGCCAGAAATTCGCAGGGTCACATCTACGCGAGGACGACCCAGCAACGATAGCGGCAAAATCTCAAAGTCCACCACCCGACGCGAAGGCCCATCCCAAACCGGACGCACCCCCATCAGCGCCAGGGCTTCGGCAATATCATCACCGCCTGTCCGCATGGTGGCAGTACCCCAGACCGACAGCCCCAGGGTTTTGGGATATTCGCCGTGGGTTTGCACGTAATCTTCCACCAGCACCTCTGCCGCTTTGCGACCCACATCCCAGGCGCTTTCGGTGGGGATGGCGCGAATATCAACCGAGTAGAAATTGCGCCCGGTGGGTAAAACTTCGGGGCGATTGCGCGTGGGGGCACCCGCAGGGCCACTGGGGACGTAGCCGCCATTGAGTCCGTGGAGCAGGTGGGTGATTTCTTGGTGGGTTTGTTGGAGTTGGGGGAGGAGGTGGGTTTGGATCCAGGTGAGGTGGGGGGGGAGGGGAGATGAGGGGGATGGTGGGATGGGG
>NZ_JBQLZL010000111.1:0-27034 GCF_052168255.1 Almyronema sp.
GGTGGCTAAGTTTTTGGGTTCTGGGATACGGGAAGGCAGAAACCAGAAAGCAAAGAGCAGAAGGGGTTCAAAGCGTTTTCGGCTTTAGCACTTTGGTTTTTGGCTTCCCGCCCAGACTCAAACCCAAAAAGGAGAACACAACCCATGTTTCAAGAGACTAACAGCGGCGATCGCTCAATTCCTGCGATCGCCCTTCCTGACAGCACCCCCTCTGGCAGTGGTGAAACGGTGCGGCTAATGATGTTTGGTTCTTTGCCCTGCGTGCGGCAAGAGATCCACCATCTGCACCTGAAAGACTATGCCGAACCTAACGACTGGAGCCGCCCGCTCTCTACCGGACGGCCTAACGAAGTGATGGTGATTCTCACCAAACGTTGTCGGCTCGGTTAAAGCCCCCAACTGCCAGGGTTTGGCTTTGCACAAGGTCAAACCCTCAGCGCTAGGGTGTTTCTGTAGGTGCAAGGATATATTGAGAAATTTCAGCCGTTTGGGGCAAAGGCTCTAACTTGTTTTGGTAGACCAAAGCCTGATGAATCAGCGCTGCTGCCCCACCTCGGCTGATAGGCTGATTTGGGTTTAGCAACGTAGGATCAGGATAGTTGACGATCAGCCCATTCTGCGTTGCTAAGGCCACCTCATCCTGCGCCTCTGCTGGAATTTGGTCAGCATCAGCATAATATTGGCTCAAATCTATATCTGCCGCTGCACTCGTACTGCTAGCCGCCACCGCAGGCGTAGCTGCTGTAACAGGTGGCGCAAACAAGTGCATCATCGCCGTTGAAGCCAGCGGAAAAGCCAGTCGATTAGGCGATCGCCGCCGTTGTCTTACCGGCTGCACCGTCTCAGTTGCAGCCGGAACCGCAACGACAGGGGCTTCTTGCAGCGATAGCCCTTCTACCAGCGCCACAATAGCATTAGCGCGGGTTATTTCAGTTTGCGGTTCAAATTCGTTGGGGACAGGGGCATCCATAAATCCCATTTCATAAGCTTCTTCAATCGCTGTGCTGGCCCAATAATTTTCAGGCACATCTTCAAAGGTACTCCCCTGCGGTAAAGACCGGGTAAGCGCCGTTTCAAAGGCTTGGCGAATGACGGCTGCATACTCATCGCGGTCAATGGGCTGCTGTGGCCTAAACGTTCCATCTGGGTAACCCGTGAGGATGTCAGCTTGGCTAAGCTGTTGAATAAAAGGTTGTGCCCAGTAATCTGCAGCGACGTCTGGATAGACAGTTTGCGCTTCAGCAGATAGCCAACATAAGCCCGGAACGGTGGCGATCGCCGCCAAAGCACCTATTAGAGTCGTTGTTTTTCTAATACTCCAGTCTTGCTCAATATTCACGATGTTGTTTCTCGTAGTACAGCTTCGTTTGATCGGTCTTCTCTATTCAGATGACGAGTTAGGTGACGAGCGACGCTCAATCACCTGTGGATGGCCGCTCTGTTTCACGTCTAGCGCTTCACGATGCAAGGTTTCACGGGTTGTGACCTTATCCGTCTTCACTTCTTTGCGAACATTGACCTGCTGATGCACAACCGTTTCTTTGTGGATGTCGGCGGCTTCTTCGTAGACGGCCATTTCTGGAATTGCCGTGTCTTCAAAAGGGGCGTCGGTGGTAGCTACGCGATCACGATCGTCAACCGAATTCACTTCAATCACCACTTTCTCTTTCTGCACAGGCACCGTAGCCTCTGCTGGCTCAGTTGCAATCCGCTTAGCGATCGTCACTTCTCCGGCTTTGTGGCGGCTTTTGTGCGTTACCAACCGTTCCTCATACAACCGTAGGCGGTGGTGAGTCTCGTTCATGGCGTATAGATCAGGTGCTGGCTCATAAACTTCAGCTTTAGCACCCGCCGATGGGTTGAGAGGTGGCGTTGCCAAATAACCTTTTACACCTGCTTGCTCTACGGCAACGGTTTCTTCTACGGCGGCGGATTGTTCAACGTTAGACATGCAATAGACTGTCCGCACCCGTTCTTCGTAGCCGTCGTCAACCACTTGCTGATCGTCATACTCAGGCAAATTTTCTACCTGTTGTGGGGTCAAGTCAGTTGCATAAAGGCGATCGCGCTCTGGATCGTCCAAACAACGACCTATTGGCAGCAAAACTTTTTTCCCCCCTCCCCCGAAACCTGTATCAACGACCAAATAGCGAATTCGCCCCACTTCGTCGATCAAAATATCGTGGACGCTACCCATTTTTTGGTTCCCGGCTGAAGCATAAACCGGAGTGCCTTTAAGCTCATTGCCATCAAAGAAACGATTTTGATAATTCGGGTAGCGATCGCCAATTTTGAAAAGTGCCATGACTCAGAAAGTTAGGGGTTTTGGTCATGGTAAATAGACCCGCTACTAACTTCATCACTCAAGCGGGATAAGCCTATAGACACATAGCTACACCATGAAGAATAGTTAAGCTAGCGGATTGCAACTAAAGAGCTTACGCCAAAGGGTAGAGTTGCGTTTTGGCACAAACTCATAGAGTTAAGAAACAGAAAAACATAAGAAGGCAGCTATTTAACCCCTTGCTAAGTACCTGTCTGTAGTAGTTAGTAAAACTGACTCAAAGGAACTAAAAAAATGGCATATGCAGAAGGCCCCGATTCTCCTTATTACAAAAACCCCGCTCCCCCTATTGTCAATCCGGTTGTGGAGTATCACGATCGGGTTCGTTGGGGGCCTATTTTTGCCGGCATTGTCGTCTCTATTGCGGCTCAGTTGGTGTTGAGCGCTTTGGGCACCTCAATTGGTTTGAGCGCTGGTGCAGGCGGTACTTCGGCTCGTTCAGTGGGCATTGGCGTGGGTATTTGGGCCATCATTAGCCTGCTGATTGCTCTATTTTTAGGCAGTTGGATGATGGCTAGCACCTGCGGCCCCATGAACAAAAAGACGGCCATGCTCAATGGCACTATTTTGTGGGCAACTACGCTAGCCGTTAGCGCTTGGCTACTGGCCAGTGGCGTTTCTGGCACGTTTGGAGTTGTCGCCTCTAATGCGGGGGCAATTGTTGACCAACTGCAAGAACCCGGTGGCGTTTCCATTCCCGATCCGAGTGCGGCTCCTAATGTAAATGCGCAAGAGGCTCAGCAGTACGCTGCTAACGCTGCTAAAGCTGGCTGGTCTTTTCTCTTTGGCGCTTTACTGGGCTGGGTAGCCGCTTTAATTGGCGCAACCGTTGGAGCCCGCAAACCCCGCGTCATCAGCTAAAGACCGATATTTTTAAGCTGCTCAAAGCCCAACAAACAAACCAAATTAGCCCGGTCGCTTTTAGGTGTTTGAGGGTGTTGATGAGTGAATCGGCAAAGTCAAAACAAATTCAGTGCCCTGGTTAGGGACAGACTGAACGGCGATTGCGCCATTGTGTTTTTCAGTCATAATTTGATGTGCAATGGCTAACCCTAAGCCCGTCCCTTTACCAGCGGCTTTGGTGGTGTAAAGGTAATCAAAAATTTGGTGTTTGACGGTGTCGGTCATGCCGATGCCGTTGTCACGAATAGACACCGATATTTGCGACCCTACCACCTGAGTTGTGATTGTAATTTGGTTAGGCTGTGCTTCAATTTCTGCGTACGTCTTGGTTTGATTGCTTTCGTCTAGGGCATCGATCGCATTGGCCAAAATATTCATAAATACTTGACTGAGCTGTCCTGGGTAGCAAGGGACATCCGGTAAATGGCCATAATTTTTTACGATTGCGATCGCTGGCCGATGTTCATTTGCTTTAAGCCGATGCTTCAAAATTAGCAGCGTACTTTCTATCAGTTCGTGTAGACTAAATCCTACTTTTTGGCCTTGCTCAGCGCGTGAAAAAACGCGCAGACTGGTGCTGATGTGGCGAATGCGATCGCAGCCTTTGGTAATTGATTCCAGCATTTTAGGCAAGTCATCTAGCAGGTAGGCTAAATCGATTTGGTCGGCATGTCGCGCCAGCGCTTCGGGTGGGGCGGCTTGCTGATACAGGGCGAGATGGGCTGTCAGGTCTGTCCAGCTTTGCTTGAGTTCTACCAGGTTGCCGCTGATAAAGCCGACGGGATTGTTAATTTCGTGGGCAATGCCTGCCACTAAATTGCCTAAGGCTGACATTTTCTCGCTTTGAACCAGTTGCAGTTGTGTCTGCTGCAAGTCTTGTAAGGCTTGCTGGGTCTGGCTGTAAAGCTGCGCGTTTTCTAGAGAAATAGCCGCCTGTGTGCAGAGAAAGTTCAAAATCAAAATGCGATCGCGGGTAAATACACCGCTAACCGATTGGTGGGTTAAATGCACAATGCCTACCAAATGCCCTTGATTGAGCAGCGGCAAACAGAGCAAGCTCTGGGGTTGTTGCTGGCAAAGCGTTTCGTCGAGGACGGGCAGATCGGTTTCAAGCGCGTCAATGACTACAACTTCTTGAGTATTTTTGACGTATTGAATCAGCTTCAGCGGTAGCGGTTCGCTGTCGGCAAGCGGGTCTGAACAAAGCTCGGTAACATCCGGGGTAGCGATCGCTTTGAGCCGCCATGTGTCGTCGTGGGGTAAAACCAACAGGCAGCGATCGCCACCAGAGTTTTGCAAAATGATTTGGCTAAGCTGGCCTAATAGCTCATCGAGGTGAATGGTGCTGGAAAGGGCTTGAGAGGCCTTTAAAATCGAAGCAAAATCGAGCGCCGTATTAATGTGGTTGCTAGAAGAACGACTGCTTTTGGCCGCCGAACCCGAAAGGCTAGGGGCTGCGATCGTCGCTAGCGGCTCCAGCGAACCGGGCGCTGACGGCTGCAACACAGGTTGCAGCAGGTGTGGATAACGCTTTTCTAAGTCATCGGTTTTGGCCCTAGCGCCCCACAGCGCATAGCCGTAATAAGCTTCTTGCATATAGCCTGCGGCTACTTTCTCTTTGCCCCCTGCCTGGTAAAACTTAGCGGCTAGTTCGTTAGCCAGCGCTTCTTCAGGCAAATATTCATTGGCTTTGGCTCCCGCGATCGCCTGGTCATACAGATCCATTGCCCTCACTCTGTCACCCAAAACCCGACATTTTTCGGCTTCTACTAAATCAAACTTATGCTGGTGGTTCATGGGGGCGGGTTGCGCCCATTGTTGGTATAAGTGGGTTTGATTTTGCTCAACTATTGCCAAAGCTGAGGCGATCGCGGCTGAATCGGGCGTTAAACTCGCCAAAATGATCAAAGACTCATAGAAATAAAACGCAGGTTCCCCCACCTTGCCCGCACCCGTTGCGGCATAGCGTTTAACTTCAGTCGCATAGTTTTTAGCCGCCGCAATATCTTCAAACAAGTAGCTAAGCATCACCTTATACAGGTAGAAGCAATACAGCCCATAGTTGTTGTGCGTAGCCACCAATCGCGGCAAAAACTCGGCCTCTTGAATAATCTCTCCCGTTAGCAGGCTGGGTTGCTCTGAGGTACCGCGCAAATTTGCAATGGCCTGCCAGTAAATGCGGCAATAGTCGGCAGTCGTTAGCTGATTGATCTGCATCAATCCGTTGCAGTAAGTCTGCGTTTCTAGCTCTAAAGCATCTAGCGGCTGACCACACCAAAACGAATTAAAACAAAATCCATGGGCGTTGTGACCAGCCATATCATGGTTGCCCACTTCCAAAGCAGCCGCATAGCCTTCTTGCAACAAAGACCGCGTTTCTTTAATAGGGGCTTTGCGGTGCCAGATAAACAACCCAATGGGCACAAACACCTGGGGCTTCACGGCTCTGGCGTCTAAATGAGAAACAATTTGCAGGGCTAGCTGGCCAAACTTCACCCCGGTATCAATGTCTTTTAAGAGATTGCAAGCAATAACGCTGTAATTGGCATAGGCATAGCCGGAAACCAAGGTGTGCCCATGCTGGATAGACAGCTTGACCGCCAACGCCACCAACACAGGATACAAAGGAGAACCTGAAAGAAAGGCGGCAGGTAGAATGCTGCTGGCAATCTGGACGATCGCTATTTTGTGCGGATCTGTCATCCTGGGCAAGTCGATCAGGTCTGCAATTTGCCGATCGCCAATCAGGGCGTTAATTTCGGCAATGAGCTGCTGAATATCGGCTGGCGTAGGCTTTTCGGGCAGCGTTATCCCCAGCGCTTGTAGAAGTTTCTGGGCGATCGCAATGGCTTCAGTTAGCTGGTGGCGGGCAATATGAGCCTGAATGCGAATGCGATAAACTTCAACCGGGTCAAGCAAGGATTGAGCCTGAGCAATGACCGTTGCTACTAGCTGTTCCATCGCTTCAAAGTCACCACAGAGCGAGGCAACTTCAGCCGCTAGCGCGTGAAACTTCAAGCTAAGGGCATACTGCTGCTGCCAGACCTTATCTCCTAGCAAAGCTAGGCCAATACTGGCATACTCGCGGGCGGCTTGATAGGCCGTTGCGCTTTTAGCTTTGCGACAGGCCAAAAAATTTAGCTGGGCTAACTCGTTGCGCTCTGACTGCTGGGTTAGCAGTGTCGTGCCGTAGTTTAGCTGATTAACCAGTTCAAAAATGCGCTCCTCTCTGGCGGTGGGGGCGATCTGTTGCAGCAGCAGTTGGCCGATGTGGTAGTGAGTTGTTTGCTTTTGTGCCGCCGGAATCAGCCTGTAAGCCGCTTGCTGCACCCGGTCATGCAAAAATTTGTAAGGTACCGACACCTCAGTTTGAGCAGTTTCGGCCTCGTTAGCTTGAAAGAATTTGTAGGTTTCGGCTATGGGTAAAATCAAGCCTGCCTGCAAGGCTTGCCACAGCGCCGCCGCCGTTTCGGTTTGAGATTGTTCTGAAATGACTGCTAGCGTGCCGAGGTCAAAGCGGGCACCTATACAGGCGGCTAATTTGAGGACGCTTTGGGTTTGAGGCGGTAGTTTTTGCAGTTGAGTCGCCATGAACTCAACTACATCGTCTGTAATCGCAAGCGATCGCACCTGGGCAATATCACACTGCCACGCTCCCAAGTCATAGTCAAAGCTAATATAGCCGTCTTGGTGCAAGCCTTTGAGAAACTGCGTTGTAAAAAAGGGATTGCCCTGCGTTTTTTGATGAACCAATTCCGTCAGAGGCTGAGCGACCGCTGGCGGGCAGCTTAGCGTATCGGCCACTAACTGATTGACCCGATCAAGCGGTAGAGGCGGCAACGTGAGGGTGTTAACCGTGATGCCTGCGCTGGTTAGCTCGTCTAGCATCAGCATAAACGGATGCGCGGGTGAAACTTCGTTGTCTCGGTAAGCCCCTAGCAACAACAAATGCCCTCGGCTCTGCATGAGCAGCTTGATAAACTGTAGCGAAGCCAGATCAGCCCACTGTAGATCATCTAAAAAAATCACCAGCGGGTATTCGGCAACGGTAAAAATAGCAATAAATTTTTGAAACAGCAAATTAAAGCGATTTTGAGCCGCAGTCCCAGACAGTTCTGGAACGGGGGGTTGTGGGCCGATGATGCGTGCTAGCTCTGGAATCACCTCAATCAAAATTTGACCATTGTCTCCCACCACTTGCAAAATCTGAGTTCGCCACTGGGCAAGGCGAGCGTCAGATTCAGCCAACAGTTGCCCCATAAGCTGCCGCAGCGCTTGAACAAAAGCAGACAACGGCAAGTTGCGATTGAACTGATCAAACTTACCCTTGATGAAATATCCCTGCTGCCGGGTGATGGGTTTGTGAATTTCATGGACGACGGAGGTTTTACCAATGCCAGAAAAGCCAGCAACTAGCATCAGTTCAGTGGTGCCTGCTGCTACCCGCTCAAAAGCCGCTAGCAAAGCGTTGACTTCGGCTTCACGCCCGTAGAGCTTTTCGGGAATCAAAAAGCGATCGCTGGCATCTCGCTGCCCTAAGGGAAAATCAGCCACAGTGCCAGTTGCTTGCCATTGATGGCTGCACTTTTCTAAGTCATGCTTGAGTCCCAAAGCATTTTGATAGCGATCTTCGGCATTTTTTGCCATCAGCTTGAGCACGATGGCAGAAACCACTGGTGGAATTTGGGGATTAATTTGATGCGGCGGAACAGGCGTTTGCGCTATGTGACAATGCACCAGTTCTAAGGGATCTTCAGACTGAAAGGGCAATTGCCCCGTTAGCAGTTCGTAGAGCGTGACCCCTAAGCTGTAAAAATCAGCCCGATAGTCAATGCCGCGATTCATCCGTCCGGTTTGCTCCGGTGCCAGGTAAGCCAGGGTTCCTTCCAAAATGTTGGGGTTTTGCAGGGTTTGGGTTTCTTTAGGCAATAACGAAGCAATGCTGAAATCGGTTAGCTTGACTTGTTTGCTTTCAGGCTGAATCAGAATGTTGGCGGTATTGATGTCTTTGTGAACCACGCGATGGTGACCTAGCTCATCAATAACAGTTGCGATTTGCAAAGCGATCGCCAGCGTTTCGGCTAAAGGCAGCGATCGCGACTGCGCATACTGCCGCAAAGAAATGCCACCAAAATCTTCCATTACCAGCGCGTAGCTGTTGCCATAAGGCTCTAGGCTGTAAGGGCGAATGACACCCTCAATCTTGAGGTTTTTAGCAATGATGTATTGATTACGAAATTGCAGCAGAGTGTTAAAGCTAGGATAATCCTGAGCCAGCAGCTTAATCACCACCAAGCGAGACGCTTGATCGGCTGTCTCTGCCTGCACCGCTCGATAAACTAATGTCTTTGCCCCGGTGTAAAGACATTCCACCAAGGAATAGCCAGGAAGCCTAAGGGATAAATCTACTGCCGCCATTTCTATCATTTATCCTAAAAAGGATAATCTTTATTCCGCCAGCGCTGATGTTCTTTAGCAGTATGCCCGTCAAGGCTATTGAGTAAAAGGCTCAACTCAGCCAAGCGGCGTCAGCCCCGTGGCTAGAGCAAGCCTCAGGCTAATTTGGGCGTTGCTGATTCAAAGTATGAATCGAACGTTGAATCTTTTGAAAGTTCAACCAAAAATCCGAAGAATTATACCGCTATTCAGCAATACCCTAATTTGAACCGATAGCTAAAGGCCGCAGTCACAGGTCAGAGGTCAGCAAGAAAGATTTTCTAGCAACGGACTTTCAACCGGGTAAGCGCCTCAAACTGGGCGGCTACGGCTATACCCTCTGGCATTCAACTGGGGGCAAACCTGGAGTCCTTGCCAGCTAAAATGACGCAAATTCATCATTTTTCGGGTCTGACAAAAGCGGGATACTTTTAGAGTCGTTGTTCACCATAGGCCAACAACCGTTCGATCGCGGTAAGACGGTTAGACCAGGTTTGCAGCCGATAGCGGTTACTGGTGGTGTTGAGTTCAATATCTTCGCTGTAGAGGCTGGTTTTTAGCTGGTTGAGCCGCGATCGCGCTTGCGCTAGTTTACGAGCAGACGGATCGGCGGCTAAGTCGTCTAACGCTCGTCCCAGCAAGTTGACCTCAGCCGCCCATTGAGCTAGCCGTACTTCGCTAATCCAAAGTTGCTGGTTAGTTAAAAGAAGATTCCATTCTTGCTGGAGTGATTGGTAACGAGCGGCAGCAGCAGCGAATGGAGCCTGTTGAGGCAGGGGTTCCTGCGTCGTTGCAGGGCCTTGAATACGGTTAAGGGCGGCTTCAAAATTGCCGTCAAGATTAGCGGTGGCAAAGAGAGCATACCCCCCTGCAGGTAGATCGCGTAGCGCCTGGATTTGATCTAGGGCGGCGGCTTCCGGTAGGTTGAGCAGACGAATCCCCGGAATGATTAGGGTTGAACCAAAGGTATTATCTACCAACCAAGGTTGGGTTAGCTGCTCTAAGCGATTGGTATCTAGGGCGTAGCTCATCAGTACGACCCAGTCTATGGTGCCTTCGGTAGCCCAGGTACCCCAGTCTTGCTGAATTTTTTGGAGACGCTCGTGCTCAGGTTTGGCAAACACGGCGGTTGAAAGAATGACATCCGGACGCTGGCGTCGCACCAGTTGAGAAACGTCTTCTACAAATGAGCTAACTTGTTCAATCCGAAATTCTGTCCAGCGGTTCCAGAGATGCCGCTGGCGGGTACGCTCAGCTTCGGTGGCGCTGGCATCATCTCGCGGCGAAAGGGTAAGTGGATCAACACCTGTCAATCGCTGAAATTGCTGACGAGCCGCTAGACCGTAGCCATAGGTGCGATCGGCGCTAGGATCTTGAAACGGATAGCGAATATAGTCTAGCTGCAACCCGTCTACATCGTAGCGAGTGATAATTTCTTCCACCAGCCGCAGCAAATATCGGCGCACTTCTGGGTTGGCTGGGTCTAAAAACGGCTTGGTTTGGCCGCTGGGGATGAGGTTGCCGCGATTGTCATAGCCAGCCCAGGTGGGGTGACGGCTAATCAGAGGGCCGGGATAATCGGCAGGCTGGTTGAGAAGCTGATTGTGGAGCTGATTGCCAGCAGCGAACGTCCAAATCCAGGCGTGTAGTTCAATATTGCGCTCATGGGCTAGCTCAACGGCAGCTTCTAAGGGATCCCAATGGCGGCTGAGGGGGTTTTGCTCAGGGGCAATGCGGCTAGGGTAAATCGGATAACCCGCATTGACTGTTTCAAAAAAGACGGTGTTGATGCCTGCTGCGGCCATGCGATCGAAAAGAACGGCTAACCCTTGCCGAGAGCCAGCGCGAACAATTGAACCGCGATCGAGCCACATAGCCCGAATCTCAGGTTGGGCAAAGCGATTTTCGGTGGGGAAGTTTGACCACAGGGCACGACGGGCGGCTAGCCAGCGATCGCGGGCAGTGGCATATTCTTTTTGCTCGATCAGCTGAGGCCAATCTTGAATGAGTTGTCTGGCTTCTGTCAAAGCTGGGTGAGACGTAGCTACAGGCAAGGCTGCTAGCTCAATATCTGTTGTTCCTGTAGTGAGTAACGGCGATAAAGTTGTGGGGTCAATGCTGACGGGCTGTTGGGTCGCGGCTGCCGCAAAAAGGGCGCTTTCAAAACGCCCAACTAAACTATTCAGTTCTTGCAGCATAGCCAAAGACAAAAAGGCATTGATTGGCTGATTGCCTGGTTGAATCAAAAGTCCTGGTGGCTCGGCCTGATCGGCTGGATCTTCAGTCTGAGCTTGTAGCCGTTGCAGCAGTTGCGCGTTTTGGGCTAGCTGGTTGCTGCTTGGCGAAAAGGGGGGAGAGTTGGGCAGATCAGGGGCGATCGCCCCTGATGTCGCTGGCTGAGAGGGTACGTTCTCTAAAGACTGTAAAGACTGAGCCGCCTGACTAAGCCCAATACCGCAGCCGCCAAGGCCGTAAAGGGCACCTAAAAGAGCAATCGTCAGTCGTGAAGTCGGAGAAACGCTAGACATACGCAAAAAAAGGGTAAACAGCCAACAAAAAACAGATAGCTCACTGCATAAGTTCGCTTAGATAAGGATGGAATAGGCAACGCCTCCGCTCACAAATCTCTACAGAACTCACTCAACCATCTGTTTGAAAACTTTCAACTTGGTGACTCGGACAAATATCGCCTTTGTTAGATATACAGCAACTCCCTAGCTTTTCCCTAAGAAAATTCCGCTGATCCACAGCAGCTTATTGAGCGCATTTTTTCGCAAAAAAACAGCCAAAACCGCTCAAAACTGGATGGCGTACAGCTTCGCTGTATTTTACCTTAGCCTGTTGCGGAGTCAAGGTTTACACAACCTTTAAGCCCGGTTTTGAGTCCGGTAGCAGCCGCTAAGACGGTAGCTTATCGCAAATCTATAGGATATACTAGGCGTAGTCGTTACGAGTTCACTGAAAACCGATGGCAAATTTAACGGTGGAAAACGTAGTCATTATTGGCTCTGGGCCAGCCGGCTATACCGCAGCAATCTACGCCGCGCGGGCAAACCTGAAACCGTTTATGTTTGAGGGTTATCAGGCAGGCGGCTTGCCCGGTGGACAGTTGATGACCACGACGGAGGTGGAAAATTTCCCTGGCTTTCCCGATGGCATTACCGGGCCGCAACTGATGGATCAAATGAAGGCGCAAGCTTTGCGCTGGGGCACCGAAATGGTGACGGAAGATGTTGTGGCAGTTGATTTTAGCCAGCGCCCTTTTGTTATCCGTTCAGAAGAACGGGAAGTAAGGGCACACAGCGTTGTCATTGCTACGGGAGCAACGGCTAAGCGCCTGGGGCTACCTTGTGAACATCAGTTTTGGAGTCGGGGCATTTCAGCTTGTGCAATTTGCGATGGAGCGACGCCGATCTTTCGCGGTGAGGAGCTAGCGGTAGTTGGCGGTGGTGATTCGGCGGCTGAAGAGGCAGTGTATTTAACCAAATACGGTTCTCGGGTTCACCTGCTGGTGCGCCGAGGGGAAATGCGGGCTAGCAAAGCCATGCAGGATCGGGTGCTGAAAAATCCTAAAATCACGGTGCATTGGCATACTGAAGCGGTTGATGTTTTTGGCGCAGGCGATCGCTTAGACGGTTTGCGCGTGCGAGATTTGCAGACCGGAGAAGCGCGAGAACTCCCTGTTAAAGGACTGTTTTATGCGATTGGTCACACCCCGAATACTGACTTGTTTAAAGGGCAGCTTGACCTCGATGACATTGGCTATATCCGAGTTCAACCGGGTTCGGTTGAAACCAATATTGAAGGGGTTTTTGCCGCTGGAGACGTACAAGATCATGAGTTTCGCCAAGCGATTACGGCTGCGGGCACTGGCTGTATGGCGGCTATGCTAGCTGAACGCTGGCTTTCTGTTAATCACCTGATCACCGAATACCATCAAACGCCCGCTTCCGAAAAGTCGGAAACGGAAGGCCGTAAGGCAGAGTACCAGCAGGCGGCTGAGTTTAACGCTGGCACGACGCGCCATATCGGTGGCTATGCGCTGCGCAAACTTTACCATGAAAGCGATCGCCCGATTGTGGTCAAATATGCTTCACCCACTTGCGGCCCCTGCCATACGCTTAAGCCTATTCTCAGTAAAGTGGTCGATGAATTTGAGGGCAAAATTCATTACGTTGAAATTGACATTACTGAAGACCCGGATATCGCCGAATCTGCTGGCGTCACCGGAACCCCAACGGTGCAACTGTTCAAAGACAAAGCTTTGGTTAACGAACTGCGAGGCATGAAGCAAAAAAGCCAGTATCGCGAGGCGATTCAGCAAACCTTGACGGCAGTAGCGGTTTAAGCGATCGCCTTGCTTTGGCCTAAAGCGTCAAAGTGAGCGGTAGAATATCACGTTTCTATTGCGACCTCCACGGCAGTAAGTTTAGTGATTTATGATGCTTCTACCCCTTTCTGTATGCAGTAGTTATGCCCCCCTGGCGCGTTTGGCTAAGAAAAATTGACTTTTGGCGGTGGCTTTCTTGGCTGCGGTGGGCATTTAGTCTGATTCAACGACTCGTTGACGTGATTTATCGTCAATCCTGGCTGCGATCCTGGATTCGTCTAGGCTATGCCGCCAAGGGAAGCGTTTACTTTGTGATTGGGTTAATTGCCGTTAGGGCTTTGCTACTGCCTGGTCGCTCAGTCAGCGGTACAGATGGTGCTTTGGTAGAAATTTTAGTCCAGCCTTTTGGGCGGGTGTTTCTTGGCATTCTCTGTATTGCCCTGCTGGGCTACGTTATATGGCGGTTTATTCAAACGCTGCTTGACCCCGAACACGACAAAACCCTGAGCTTGCAGCGAATTGTCCAGCGTTTGGGTTATTTTACAAGCGGCGCAAGCTACGCAGGCGTTGCTTATTCGGCGTTTGAGCTGGCTACAGGCACGAATGAGGTGCAAGAAGGCGACGATGCGATTGAAGACTTAGTCACGACGCTGTTTGAAATTCCTTTTGGCGAGTGGCTGATTGTGCTGGGGGCTTTAGTTGTTATCGGGATCGGTCTGTCTTACGTTTACGGGGCTATTAACGGCTCCTATCTCAGCGAATTTCATGATTCTGCCGATCGGGCGATCGCCACTTGGGTCAAGCGCATTGGCAAAGTTGGCATTGCCGCTAGAGGAACAGCCTTTTTGCTGATTGGCTTGTTTATTGCAAACGCCGCTTTTTATCACGACGAGGATGCGGCTGGCGGATTGAGCAATGCCTTACAGAATTTGCGATCGCAGCCTTTTGGTTTTGGCGGTTTGGGGCTGATTGCGCTGGGGTTTATCGCCTACGGGGTTTATATGTATTTTGCGGCTAGGTATCGTCAATTTTTTGAATCTCCCCCGTCTCCCCCTCAAAACCAGCCATAGGTCGCTAGCGGTAAGTCTAGCTAGCAAGACTATATCCTTCGGCCTATCTCGGCTGAAAAACATATGTAGTCTGCGATACTTCTGTGGGTAGAACCTCCGCTCAGACCCATCATTGGATAGAGCAGAAATCCCATTACCTTTCTTAGAGTGGGCAGTGCAAGCAGTCATACCGCTAGTTAATGAGCCTGCTTGTGACGTGAGAAGAGGTTTGATATGAAACTACAACAAAATTGGTTAAACCAAAGCGGTGTAAAGCTAACGGGAGCGGTGGCGCTTTCAGCGATGGCACTGGTGCTGCCAGCTTGCAGCAATGAAACTTCCAACAGCGAAATCGTAAATCCAGAAGAGAATGTCACCACCGAAGAAGTGACAGGCAACGTTGATGGCTATATTGGCCAAACTGTTTCAGTTCGAGGTGAAGTCGAAGAAACAGTAGACGAGACTTCTTTTTTGCTTGACGAAGATAACCTGTTTGGTGGTGAAGATATTTTAGTTATTAACGCTTCAGGTGAACCCTTCGTCTTTTCCGATGAGTATGACGATGTCCAGGTCACGGGCGAAGTCCAAGAATTTGTCTTAGCTGACTTTGAAACGGCCTATGGCTTGACGCTGGATCCTAACCTCTACGGAACCTACGAAAATCAGCCTGCTATCGTCGCCCAATCTATTGCGCTTTCTCCAGATCCGGGTGAACTGGCCGATGACCCAGAAGGGTTTTATGGTCAACGTTTAGCCGTTGAAGGGGAAGTTGAAGAAATTTGGGCTGACGGTACTTTTCGACTGGATGAAGAACAGTTCTTTGGCGGTCAAGGTTTGCTCGTCATCAACCAGAGTGATATGGCTGGTGATATGGCGAACGTGCAACAGGGCGAAGACGTAGCGGTTACAGGGACGCTGCGGCCATTTGTGGCGGCTGATTTTGAACGCGACTACGATCTCACTTGGGATCTAGAGGTGCGCGAACAGCTTGAGGCCGAGTACGAAAACCGACCCGTCTTTGTAGCTGAAGAAGTTTATCCCTCCGCTCAATAGGGACAGCTACAGGTAAACTAAACCTTCCTGATTTTGACAGAGATGCGATCGCGTCTCTGTTTTTCTTTAGCTGAGTTTCTACCCGCTCACCCGACTCTGCCATAATGATCGGACAGCTTGGATGAAGATACTATGGCAACGCAGTCGCGGTCGTTTTTGCGCTGGCTGACCCCCCAGCGAAAGCTGACTATTTCGATCGCTTTTATGTGGATGGGGTTAGCTATCACTTTGTTTTTTGTGCTGGCTGCTGTGTTTGCACCGCTACTGCAATCGTGGGGTCTCTTACAAGACCCTATGGCCGCGATTGAAAACCCTATTCACCAGCCGCCTTCAGCCGAGTATTGGTTTGGTACCAGTCGGCAGGGCTACGATATTTTCTCGCGGACGCTGTTTGGCACGCGGGCGGCGTGGCAGGTGGTGGTGTTAGCCACCTTGATGAGTGTGGTGGTGGGGGTGCCTTTGGGCATGTTGAGCGGCTACCTGGGCGGACGGCTCGATCGCGGGTTGCTGTTCTTTATGGACACAATCTATACGCTGCCAGGGCTGTTGCTCTCAGTAACGTTAGCCTTTGTGGTAGGGCGTGGTGTGGTGAATGCGGCGATCGCCCTCAGCATTGCCTACATTCCGCAGTATTACCGGGTGGTGCGCAACCATACAGTTAGCGTCAAAACCGAACTGTTTATCGAAGCGGCTCAGGCAATGGGCGCTTCAACCTGGACTGTATTGAGTCGCTATCTATTTTTAAATGTTGTCCAGAGCGTACCTGTGCTGTTTACCCTCAACGCGGCGGACGCAGTGCTGATTTTGGGCGGCTTGGGCTTTTTGGGTCTGGGTTTACCAGAACAAACCCCAGAGTGGGGGGCAGATATTCGCCAAGCGCTTGATGCGTTGCCTACGGGCATCTGGTGGACAGCGCTGTTTCCGGGGTTAGCGTTGACGCTAATGGTGACGGGGCTGTCGCTACTAGGAGAAGGGCTAAACGAGTTTATCAACCCCCTGATGCGACGGGAGAATTGGAAATAGCTAATGGTTTATCGGTGGCTTTGCGATCGCTAGTGCTAAAATTCTTTAGGCTTACTTACACTACCGAACTTAATGGAAGTTACTCGTTTGTCAAGCAAGGGTCAAGTTTTCATTCCTGAAACTTTGCGAACTGCTCATAACTGGCAAGTGGGGCAAGAATTCATTGCGATCGAGATGGGGGACGGTATTTTGTTAAAGCCTAAAAAGCCTTTTCAGGAGACGAGCTTAGCGCAGGTTGCAGGATGCTTGAAGTATTCAGGCAGCGCCAAGAGTTTAGACGAATTAGACGATGCGATTCGCCAAGGTGTTCTAGAGCAGTGGCATGATCGCAGTTGATACCAACGTTGTTGTTCGACTTTTGACTCAAGATGATGAGGTGCAATACGAGAAAAGCCTCGCTCTCTTTAGTGCCAACGATATTTTCATCCCGGACACAGTCATTCTTGAACCCGATTGGGTTTTACGATTTGCTTATAACTTTGCACCTAGAGAGATTTGCTCAGCGTTAAGGAACCTCTTTGGCTTAGCGAATGTTCAGCTCTCGAATGGAGTTTTAATCGCGCAGGTTCTGCAATGGCATGAACAGGGCTTAGATTTGGCTGATGCTTTTCATCTAGCCCAAAGTCAGAATTATGACGCAATTTATACATTTGATCGAAAATTTGTACAGAAGGCGGTAGGGCTGTCTGCCTGCAAAGTCTGCCTACCTCAGTCCATCTGATGGTCAGGGTGAGCGTTGAGCAGCATTTGATCAACCCAATCAGTCAAATTGCGGTCACGAAAACCACTCCTACGAGTGCCAGAATCAGGCGCTAAAGTATTTCGCAGTAGGATGATAGGCCACGATCGCGGTGGTAGATTGCTCAGGGTAAAGCTGTTCGCTTTCGTCCATATACATACCAATGCGATCAACTTGCAGCAGATCTAGCTGTACAAACTGGTCTTGAATGTTGGGGCAGGCAGGATAGCCAAAGCTATAGCGTGAGCCTTGGTAGCGCTGTTGCAAGATATCGCGCAAAGTGTCAGGCTCTAGCCCACCATAGCCCAGTTCTTGGCGGATGCGAACATGCGTCCACTCGGCTAATGCCTCTGCCGTTTGAACCGCAAGACCGTGGTAGTAGAGGTAGTCGGTGTATTGATCAGCGGCAAACAGCTTTTGGGCAAACTCAGTCGCCACTTCGCCCACGGTGACAGCTTGCATGGGGAAAACATCAAACTGCCCAGGCTGAGCCATTTCTTTAGGCAAAAAGAAATCGGCAATGCACAGCCGTCGCATCGATTTTTGCCGAGGGAAGGTAAACGTAGCGATCGGTTCTGGCAATCGTGGGGGAGAAGCAGCTTTTGCCGCTACAGCGATATCTGGATCATAGATATGCAAAGAATTACCTTCTGCCAGACAGGGAAAATAGCCGTAGACCACCTGAGGATGTAGTAGGTTTTCGCTAAGCGATCGCCGCTGCCAGCCAGCTAAAATCGGCTGTACCGTCTCTTGCAAAAAGGCGTCGTATTCTTCCCGCGACTGCTCCTTGGGTTTACGAAACTGCCATTGCCCTGCAAATAGCGCTTGCAGGTCTAGATAGCCAAACACCTCCTCCAGTGAAATCTCTGCTGGAGTCAATACCTTTGTTCCCCAAAAAGGCGGTGTAGGCCGAGAGATAGCCGGATCGACCGCCTCAGAGCGGCGAGTGTCGAGGGGGGCAGAGGCTTGGGAGCTTGGCAGCGTAGCAGCCTCTGCTGCAGTCCTCTCCGCATCCCTGCGTCCCCCTGTCCCTGCGTCCCCGCGTCCCTGCGTCCCCGCGTCCCTATTACCTTCTCCCAAAAACCCTTGCAAATCATCCCACTGTCCTGCCGCCTTCGCAGGCATCAGCTGATCCATGAAGTGCAGGTCAGAGAAAGCGTCTTTACCGTAGACCACCTGACCGCGATAGGTCTTTTGGCAGTCTTCGTAAACAAACTTAGGCGTGAGAGCCGCCCCACCGAGAATCACCGGAACGGTGATGCCTGCTTCGTTGAAAGTTTGCAAGTTGTCTTTCATAAAGGCAGTGGATTTTACCAGCAAGCCACTCATGGCAATGCAGTCGGCTTGGTGTTCTTGATAGGCGGCGATGATGTTGTCAACGGGCTGCTTGATGCCCAGATTCACTACCTTGTAGCCGTTATTTGACAGGATAATATCGACTAAATTTTTGCCAATGTCATGCACATCGCCTTTGACGGTGGCAATGACGACGGTGCCTTTGGCGCTGCTGCTATCTTCTTTGTCCATGTAAGGTTCTAGGTGGGCTACAGCGGCCTTCATGGTTTGCGCCGATTGCAAGACAAAAGGGAGCTGCATTTGGCCGGAGCCAAACAGATCGCCGACTACCTTCATGCCGTCAAGCAAGAAAATGTTGATGATATCCAGCGGCGGATATTTCTGACGGGCTTCTTCTAGGACTTCTTCTAGGCCAATGCGTTCGCCGTCGATAATGTGACGTTTAAGTTTTTCTTCTAAGGGCAGATCTTCGGTGCTGGTGCGAAGCTGCTTAGCTTGCTTCCCTTCAAATAGGGTAGTGAGCGTGGTCAGCGGGTCGTAGGTGCAGACTTCACCGTTAAAGCGACGGCGATCGTAGATTAAGTCTTGGCAGACTTGTTGATGCTCCGGCTCAATTTTGGCCAAAGGCAAGATTTTGGCAGCGCTGACGATCGCCGCGTCCATGCCCGCCGCCATTGCTTCGTGGAGAAAGACAGAGTTAAGCGTAATTCGGGCGGCGGCGTTGAGGCCGAAGGAGATGTTAGAGACGCCTAGTAAAATGTGACAGCCAGGGAGATCTTGGCGAATTTGATGAATGGCTTCAACGGTGGCTTTACCGTTTATTCGGTCTTCTTCAATGCCTGTGGAAATAGGCAAGGCCAGCGGGTCAAAGAAAATCTCGTAGGGGGGAATGCCATACTCAACGGCGTCGCGATAGGCGCGTTGGGCGATCGCAAATTTTTGCTCAGCACTACGTGCCATGCCGTCTTCATCAATGGTGCCGACGACGATACCTGCGCCATATTTTTTAGCCAGTTCTAGCACTTTAAAGAAGCGCTCTTCGCCGTCTTCGTAGTTGGTGGAGTTGAGAATACACTTGCCCCCGGCCACCTTGAGTCCGGCTTCCATCTTTTGCCACTCGGTAGAATCCAGCATCAGCGGCAGCGTAACGTTGTTTACCAGGCGAGAGGCGAGTTCGTGCATATCGCGCTCACCGTCACGACCCACATAATCAACGTTGACATCGAGAATGTGGGCACCTTCGCGCACTTGAGACTTTGCCAGAGAAACCAGACCGTCCCAGTCTTCAGCGTTGAGCATTTCGCGGCACTTTTTGGAGCCGCTGGCGTTGAGCCGTTCGCCCACAATTAAAAAAGAATTGTCTTGTTCGTAGGGTTGGGGACTATAGATTGAGGCGGCAGCAGGGGTGTAGTCTAGCCCTGTGTAGGGAGGCAGCGACAGGCGATCGCCAATGGTTCGCGCTTTTGGCTTGAGGTCGTGGGTCATCTCTGCTAGCTGCTGAATGTGATCCGGACGGGTGCCGCAGCAGCCACCGATCACTTGCACACCCAAATCTTCGACAAAGTGCATCAGCGCCATCCGCAGTTCCATTGGCGTTAGGCGGTAGTGGGCTTGGCCACCCACGTTTTCGGGCAGTCCGGCATTGGGAATGCAAGAAACGATAAAAGGCGAATGCGCTGAAAGATACTTAATATGCTCTTTCATTTTGTCGGGGCCTGTGGCGCAATTTAGCCCCAAAATGTCAATGTGGTAGGGTTCTAAAATCGTTAGGGCAGCGCTAATTTCGGTGCCGACTAGCATTGTCCCCATCACTTCCATCGTGATTGAAACCATAATCGGCAGGCGATCGCCTTTTTTCTCAAACACTGCTTCAATGGCGTTGAGTGCGGCCTTGATCTGCAAGACATCTTGGCAGGTTTCCACAATCAACAGGTCTACACCACCGTCGTAAAGCCCTTCTACCTGCTCGACATAGGCATTCTTTAGCGTGTCGAAATCAATATGGCCCAGGGTGGGGAGTTTGGTTCCTGGCCCCATTGAACCTGCCACAAATCTCGGTTTTTCTGGGGTGGTGTATTCGGCGGCTACCCGTTTGGCAATTTCAGCCGCTTTTTTATTCAGTTCATAGGCTTTGTCGGCCAGGTCGTATTCGGCCAAGACGATGGAGGTGCCGCCAAAGGTGTCGGTTTCAATCACGTCAGCCCCGACGGCTAAAAAGCCCCGATGCACTTGCTCAACGGCTTCTGGTTTGGTTTCAACCAAATATTCATTACAGCCTTCATATTCTGGCCCGCCAAAGTCGGCAGCCGTCAGGTTTTGGGCTTGCAAAGAGGTACCCGTCGCCCCATCAAAGACAATCACAGGACGCTCTGGGCTATGAAGGCGATCGAGAAAAGCGCTGGGCATGGTGTTGATTGAAAATTGGCGAGCTAAGGAAAGACGTTGTCGTCAAGTTTCTATTATCATCTACGCCATCCTGAGACGGAAGTCTAGCGTTGGGTCTAACGTTTTTTTATCGTCTCCAGACAGAGCAGGGTAATTTCGGCTAGTTTGGCAGTGCGAAGTTGTGAGGCAAGCTGATGCAGGCGAAGCGGATTTCGGATCAAGCAGTTTTATGGCGGCAGGTATGGGGGCTGGCTGCGGTGCAAGGGGCGATCGCCCTTACCTGGGTGATCTACAACCTTTATTTATTAGACTTGCTCACTGGGTTTGGCTTTCCCCGAGGGCTGGCAACAGTTTTGTTAATTATAGAAAATCTGCTGGCGGCAGTGATGGAGCCGTTAATGGGCAGTCTCGGCGATCGCGCTCAGCAGTGGGTAGGGAGCCGTTTTCCGCTGATTGCTTTGGGCATTATTTTGGCGTCAGTTTGTTTTATTGCCATTCCGACGGTGTTTATTTTGGGGGGGGCTGGTCTGCGCGGTCTTTTGCCTGTAGCTTTGGTCGCTTGGGCGTTGGCAATGACGATTTTTCGCAGTCCGGCGTTATCGCTGCTGGGTCGTTATGCCTTTGCTACTCAACTGCCCCAGGCCGCCAGTATTTTAACGCTGGTGGGGGGGGTAGCTGGGGCAATGGGGCCACTGGCAGGTAACTTTATTCTCAGTTTGGGGCCTGCGGTGGCTTTTACAATTGGCTCGGTGGTGATGATTGCAGCAGCGGCGGTGTTGCGGCAGGCAGGCCCAGATCAAGCGATCGCGGCAGAAGCCAGTTCCCTCGCTTTGGCTAGCCGCTGGGGCGATTTGTCGCTGCCGGGGCTGGGGCTAATTTTTCTGGCGGGGGTGGGCATTACGCTGGGATTTCGGCTGCTGCTGAGTAGTTTTCCCAGCATTTTGGCGCTGCAACTGCCGGGGCCGATGGTGAAGGTAGTTGTGGGTCTGATTTTTGTGGCGTTAGCGGTGACGGCGATTCCGGCAGGTAAGTTGACGCTAAAGCTAGGGAATCGTCGCAGTATGGTTTTGGGTCTGATCGTAATGGCGATTCTGTGCGGTTTGGTGGGGTTGATTCAGGGGGGACTGCTGGCAGTGGCGATCGCGGTGATTTTTGGTGCTGCCTTTAGCCTGGTGTCTAACGGAACAATTCCGTTTGCTCTGTCTTTGGTGCCTGCGGACAAGGCAGGCTTAGGAACTGGCCTATATTTTAGCGGCGGCGCAGTGGCTTCTAGCTTGTTTGGCGTGATTGGTAATCAGCCGGAAACAATGACTCCTGCAATAGCTGCGATCGCAGGCGGCGGCGCATTTTTGGCAGCGAGTCTTTGTATTGCAGCCAGCGGTCGGGTTCTGCTGAACGCCACAGCTTCGTCATTAGGCCAGCGTTAGGTTAAAGATAGCCGCTGAAAGCCGCTGACAAAAAAGCCTGTCTTCTGCTTTTAGCGATAGCTGACCAAGACGAGAACAACGCCTTCTCAGTCAAATTGATTGCTCAAAGAATTTGTCAATGGTTAGTGTGTCAATTTTGCTTCTTCCACACGGGGGGCTGTTTGGCGGAACTCGTTTTAGCTGAGCCTTGTCAAGCTACCTGATGACAAGGCTTTTCGACTTTGAAAAGCCTAGCCACACCATGTCATTGGAGCAAACAAACATGAAACCTCAGTCTCATTTAATGCTGCCTATGGGCGCGATCGCTCGTTGGCAAAAAATATCGGCGGCGCTCTTGGCCGCTACGCTCTGCTTGGGGAGCTTGACGGTACCGCTTTATGCCCAAAGTGTCAGTGACCCGGAAGAGGTTGAAGACATTGAGGCTGAGACTCAAGACGGCTGGGAGGCGGTATTGCGCTCAGTGCAACTGATTGACGAATTCGATCAAAGTGTAGAAGCGTTTGTGTTGCAGGTTGAGATTTTTGAAAAACCGACAACAACCTACGCCAACGCCGTCTACCAAATCTACGGACACTACCAAGGAGAGCGGCGTTTGCTCTATAGCAACCGAGGAGCCCGGCTGATCACCAATGAAGCGGGACAATGGGTGCTGCCTGCCGAGGTGGTTTCCATTACCAGCCTGCGGGAAGAGTTTGGCGAGTTTGATCTCAGAGATCTTGACTTAGAATTTGTGGCTCAAGTGCGCTACGACGCCCAAAGTCGTCGAGATCAGCGCTTAGAATGGCGCGAAACTTACCGCTATAGTGAAATCACTCGCATCACCACAACTGAGTTTTATGCGGTAGAAACGGCTTATGAGATCCGTCAATTGTTTTTGACTTATCTGACGCCTGCTACCGTGATCGTCATTGAGCCGCAGTCAGTTAGCTGCGCCTTGGCTCAGTATCCGGGCACGCCTGCTGAAACGGCAAACAACCGTTACGATCGCGCCCCTCGCAACGATGACTACAGCCACAGCAGCCTGCGCAACCACAATTTTAGTCGCCGCAATTTGGAAAAAGCTAAGTTTGGCCGCAGCGACCTCAGCTATGCCAATTTCTATGGCGCTAATTTGACCAAAGCTGATTTTAAGCGTTCGGTGCTGCATCAGGCCAATTTGCAAAGTGTCTATGGCGAAAAGGCGAAGTTTGATGCTGCCGATTTGAGCTGTGCTCAGTTGGCTGGCTCTAACTTTAGCGATGCCAAATTTAAGCAGGCCGATCTGCGGCAGGCGGATCTACGCAGTGCCTATCTCAGAAAGGCAAAATTTAAGGACGCCGATCTACGGGGCGCTGACTTGCGCAATGCTAATTTGAGTCAGGCTGACTTTAAAGATGCCGATTTGCGAGGAGCTGACCTGCGGGGAGCCAATTTGCACGATGCGAAGCTAAGGGATGCCCGTTTGGAGGGAGCTTTGCTACCGGAAGGATTTTCAACCCGGCGACGACGATAAAGCCTTGCCCGGAGGAATTTGAGGTCGCCCTCGGCGCTTACACACTCAAAACGCTCAGATTGCCTGTTAGCAACCTGAGCGTTTGAGCAAGCAAATTGAGTGCTATCCGCCGTTAAGCGATCGCTGCCATGCGAACATCGCTTTCAGCCAATAGAGACTGAAGTTCTTCAGCATCTACCGTCTCTTTTTCCACCAGCATGTCAGCCAGCTTATCTAAAATAGAGCGGTTTTCAGTCAGCACTTGCTTAGCGCGAGTGTAGGCTTGATCGACTAGCTGACGCACTTCGGCATCAATCGCGGCTGCCGTCTCTTCGGAAAAATCGCGCTCGGAAGCAATGTCGCGACCCAAGAACATATTGCCTTGCTGACGACCTAGGGCTACTGGGCCTAAGCGATCGCTCATGCCAAAGCGGGTGACCATTTGACGCGCTACCCTAGCGACTTGCTGCAGGTCATTAGAAGCCCCTGTCGTTACTTCTTCTTCCCCGAAGATAATTTCTTCAGCCAGACGCCCGCCCAAGGCAACCGCCATCTGATTTTGCAGATAAGAGCGAGAATACAAACCCGACTCCATCCGATCTTCACTAGGGGTGAACCAGGTTAACCCACCGGCGCGACCACGCGGAATAATGCTGATTTTCTGCACCGGGTCATAGTCAGGCATTAAAGCGCCAACCAAAGCATGGCCTGCTTCGTGATAAGCCACTAGCTGCTTGCGCTTTTCGCTCATAACCCGATCTTTTTTCTCTGGGCCAGCCAAAACGCGATCGATCGCATCGTTGACTTCATCCATTGAAATTTCGGTCAGGTTGCGCCGCGCGGCCAGAATAGCGGCCTCGTTTAGCAAGTTAGACAGGTCAGCCCCTGTAAAACCAGGCGTACGACGGGCAATTTTGTCTAAATCCACGTCTTTGGCAAAGGTTTTGCCGCGAGCATGTACTTTGAGAATTTCCAAGCGTCCGGCATAGTCAGGCCGATCAACAACTACCTGGCGATCGAAACGTCCTGGCCGCAGCAGTGCAGCATCTAGCACATCAGGACGGTTTGTCGCGGCAATGATGATAATGCCAGTATTGCCCTCAAACCCGTCCATCTCAGTTAGAAGCTGGTTCAGGGTTTGTTCGCGCTCATCATTACCACCGCCTAAGCCCGCTCCCCGTTGACGACCGACAGCGTCAATCTCATCGATAAAGACGATGCAAGGTGCATTGGACTTAGCCTGCTCGAACAGGTCGCGCACGCGAGAAGCGCCAACCCCAACGAACATTTCTACAAACTCAGAACCTGAGATGGAGAAGAAAGGGACGCCTGCTTCCCCGGCAACTGCTTTTGCCAGCAGGGTTTTACCTGTTCCAGGTGGGCCGACTAGCAAAACGCCTTTAGGAATTTTGGCTCCCACTGCCGTGAAGCGGTCCGCATTTTTGAGGAAGTCAACTACTTCAGTCAGTTCGAGCTTAGCCTGTTCAATTCCGGCAACATCGCCAAAGGTAACTTGTGTCTGTGGCTCCATCTGCACCCGCGCCTTTGACTTACCAAAGTTCATGGCTTGGCTACCGGGGCCGCTTTGTGCCCGACGTAAGACAAAAAATAGAACAACCAGCAACAGGACTGGAATCAGCAGCGTGCTGAATACCCGTACCCATACACTGTCGTCACTTTGGGGAAGAACCATAATATCGACATTATTGTTCTCCAAAATGCCGATCAAATCGGGATCGTTGGGCAGGTTGACCGTTACCCGTCCGCTACCGTCGGGAGCTGTAAACTGTGCCCGCGTCCGATCAGCACTGAGGCTGACGCGTTCAATGCGGTTGCTCTCAACGGCATCAATAAATCGGCTGTAGCGCCATGACTGGGTTTCTTGGCGAGCGCCGTTGTCAAAAACTGCTGTCGCCAAAGCAATGACAACCACAATCAAAAGTGCATATAGCCCTGCATTTCTCCACCGCTTATTCACCGGGGTTTAGCCTCCTAAATCGTTGTCGGCGAGAACTCTTTTTATCGTTTGCTGCGAGTACTCTGTTCGTTTTAATCGCTTAGATATTAATTAATGTTAACTCAATTTCAGAAATTGAGATTTATCCCCCCTGCTCAAACAGCGATCGCAGGTCTGTTAAAGC
This sequence comes from Almyronema sp., assembly GCF_052168255.1. Classification (NCBI taxonomy): domain Bacteria; kingdom Bacillati; phylum Cyanobacteriota; class Cyanophyceae; order Nodosilineales; family Nodosilineaceae; genus Almyronema; species Almyronema sp. The sequence goes on from NZ_JBQLZL010000111.1 coordinate 25,598, forward strand.
CGAGTGGCAAGGGTTGTATTCCAGTCTAGTCTCTCTCATTAAAATTGTGCGTAGGGGAATAATTTCTGTGACGCTGTTGCTGTAGGCGATCGCCGTAAACCGTTTTCTTAGCTCAGGCGTCCATGGCGTTTCCTGGACAGGAATTTGGCAGGTTTGTAAATGCTTAACCAAACGCGATCGCACAATTCCTGGCAAAATGCCAGCCGCGAGCGGCGGCGTCCACCAACAGCCTGCTTGCCATCCCCAGAGGTTGCCTGTGCTAGTTTCCAGCCAGCTATCATCAAGATTGGTCAAAATTGCCGCTGTTGCGCCTTGCCGTTGGGCTTCTTGTAGTGCTAGCCAGCAAGCCAGGTAATTTCCGGTTTTGTGGGTGGGGAGCGATCGCTGATAGTGGGCAGGGGCAACCCAGGCCGTGGTACCTTTTTGCTGGCGATCGCTCAAATCGGGCGGTAGTTCGCGCCCCGTAATCCACTCTTGCCCATCCGGAAAAATTGTTACTCGCAAAACCGGATAGATAGCTTTAAGCGTTTCGGCTCCTTGGCGCACCTGTGCCCAGTTGGGTTCTTGCCAGTTAAATTGATAAAGAGAATTTTTGAGGCGATCGCAATGGGCGAACCACTGCGTTAGGGGATGGTCTAAAGAATGACGATAAACCCGCAACGTCGTGAATACCGTCGCCCCAAACTTTAACCCTAGATTGTTAAAGCTGATGGGCAGTGCTTGATCTTGCGCAATTTTTTGCCCGTTGTACCATTGAGTCTTTTTCACAAGCGTTCGCAAATACTTCTAGCCCTGCCATTCCTCTTTGGGGATTTCTGCACCCTGTAGAATACTACGAAGGGTTCCAATTGGTAGATCTCGCCCACTATGATCAGGCACGATAACCTGTAATCCAGAACTGGGGTTTCGCCATTTGCGATGGCTTCCTTTCTGAGAAATGAATTCAAAACCATACTGGCTTAGAAGCTTTTCTATATCCCTAGCTTTCATGCGGCGAATACGCTTGGACATTTTCTGGATTTCCTGGAAATAGATAAATAAAGGTCTATCCATTCATAGAGTAAGTTAGCTACAGAACTTGCCTAAGAATTGGTATGGATTAGCCAGAAAAGTGCAGTAAACCTAAGTCAATAGAAAAATTATAGAAAGACTGGCTTAAACGGTTACCTCTCGCGAAATTGCATTTGGAGCTAATTGAATTGGAGCAGTTTGCAGGTAAAGCTCTATAGCCTCTCGAATATTCTCTAAAGCTTCTTGTTCTGTCTCGCCTGCTGAAGCACATCCAGGTAACTCTGGACACCAAACTGCCCAATCTCCAGTTTCTAGATCTGGTTCAAGGATAACGCGCCATTTCATAGAGAATTTCTCCTGCCTGGGATTCAATAAACTTATTTTGAGCGATTGTAGCTTTTGCGCCACCTTCCATCAGACTAGATC
>NZ_JBQLZL010000111.1:27134-32208 GCF_052168255.1 Almyronema sp.
ATAAACTTATTTTGAGCGATTGTAGCTTTTGCGCCACCTTCCATCAGACTAGATCAATTACGCTCCAGATCTAGCAAATAAGAGGATAGTGGGTATGCCTGGTAAAGACTTCTCATCTATTAAAGGGTTGCTCCTCGATCTTAACGGCGTCTTTTACGAGGGCAATCGGATTTTGCCGGGAGCGACTGAGGCAATCGAATTTTTGCGGGAGCGGCAGATTCCGTTTCGCTTTATCACCAACAACACGACTGAGTCGGTTGAGGCTCTCTGCAACAGCCTCAACTCTATGGGGTTGAAGATTAAGCCCCATGAGACAATCAGTGCCCCCTATGCGGCGGTGCTCCATCTGCGCAAACTGGGTAACCCTAAATGTTATTTACTGCTCAGTCCAGAGGTTAGGCAAGATTTTGCTGAGTTTACCCGTTCAGAAAGTGCTGCCGATATTGTGGTGTTGGGAGATATGGGCAATGCCTGGAGCTACCACGAATTGAACCGGGCGTTTCGGCTGATGATGCAAGGAGCCAATCTGATTGCATTGCACAAAGCTAAATACTGGCAGTGGGAAGGGGGGCTGCACCTAGATATTGGTGCATTTGTTACGGGCTTAGAATATTCCACTGACAAGCAAGCGTTGATTGTGGGTAAACCTTCGTCGTCTTTTTATAGCTTGGCGCTTGATGAGTTGGGCTTGTCGGCTGAACAGGTAGCTGTCATTGGCGACGACATTGAAGACGACGTAGCCGGGGGGCAAGCCATGGGCATGAGCGGCTTTTTAGTAAAAACCGGAAAATATCGAGAAGCCTTGGTTGCTAAATCGGCAGTAGAGCCAGACGGTGTATTGGAAAATATTGGCGCGATCGCTCAGCTTTTTGAGTAGTTGGCTTTATTCGGGCTGTTCATCGGCTTGCGGTTGGTGGCGAGCAATTTCGGCGTAAAGGTCGCAGTCTCCCATCCACACGGCTGCTAGTAAACGAATGCCGCGTTCGCTGAGTAGGGCTTCTTCTCCCTGAATGAGTTCAAAGTCTTGTAAGCTGCCCCCTGCTGCCAAAATTAGATCTGCCATCCATTCGCTACAGGGCGTAAGGGCTTGTTGCTCTCGGAGCAGCCATTCCACTCGAGCTTGCGTCGATAAGTCTAGCTGTGCTTTCAAAAGCTCGTATAGAGGAATCCCCGTTCGTTGTTCGACCCCGTAAACGATTTGTTGTAAGTACCAGGCTGCTTGCTCGTTGGCTAAAAATTTGAGGCGATCGCAGGTGTAGCGAATAATGCGTTCAACAAAGTCAACGCCGAGGTGCTGATTGAGCAGGGCGATCGCCTGTTGCGCCGATTTGAGTTCAACCTCTTCATCAACTAGCGGTTGCGCTGATTCGGGTGCAGCCTCGCTAAATGTTTGTTGCCAATCTTGAGCAGGATAGTTAGTTTGCAATAACTCATAACAGCGATCGCTGAGCCAGTAAGCCTGCTTTTCTTCATCAAAGGCAAAGTCCCGACCGGGTACCGCCCCAGCATCGACCATTAACTGAAAAAGCTCAAACTCGGCCTTACGCATAAAACACAACCAAATAGATGGCAGCTAAGCAAAACTTAACACTTGAGAGATGAGGCTACTTTAATCTGCCAGCAGAGAATGAACTGTGTCAAAAATTACGCTTAGCACATTACAGTCAAATTTAAGCGCTTATAACTTCCTTTGACCTCTCGCCTGAGTCAGAAAAGGGATATTCAGAACGGCTGTTGGCTCTAACCAGCGATAGGCATCGAAGGTGCAACGTCTATCCCAACACGCTGGCAGTCCGCTAATCTAAAGGCATTCTTTATCTTGAATCGCTATGGCCTCTCGTCAGCTTTTGCAGCCGCCTCGCCTGAGAAGCTTAGAGGACGGTGAAGAACGTCGAGCTACCTGGCTTGAACTGTTTTATGACCTGGTTTTTGTGGTGGCGATCGCGGAGTTAGCTCATTTCCTCAGCGGCCATGTCTCGGCTGGTGGCTTTTGGGGCTTTGTCTTGTTGTTTATCCCTGTTTGGTGGTGCTGGGTGGGGGCTACGTTTTACGCGACCCGCTTTGATACAGACGATATTTCTGATCGGCTGCTTACCCTGACTCAGATGGCTATTATTGCCATCATGGCTGCTAATGTGCATCAGGGCTTGGGGGAATCAGGCAGCTTTTTTGCGGGGAGCTATGCCGCCTTTAGAAGTGTGCTGATTATGCAATATCTAAGCGCTGGCTTTTATATCCCTGCTGTGCGACCGTTAACCGCCTGGTATGCGACCGGGTTTGGCGCCAGTTTAGCGCTTTGGCTGCTTTCTATTTGGGTGCCTGCCCCTTGGCGATTTGCGCTGTGGGTCTGTGGTTTGCTGATAGATTTTTGTACGCCCCTGACCGCTGGCAGACTGGTGAGTCAGTTTCCCCCCAGTATGACCCACATTCCAGAGCGAGTAGGGCTGTTTACCATCATCGTGTTAGGAGAGTCCGTGGTGGGGGTTGTGCGGGGGCTGTCTGAGTTGGAGTGGACAGCGGTAGCCGTGCTAACGGCGCTGCTGGGGCTGAGCAGTGCTTTTAGCCTCTGGTGGCTTTATTTTGATACCGTAGACGGCTCTCCCCTCAAAGCGATGAAACGGGGACAAATGGGTATCAGTTTGCTGTGGCTCTATACCCATTTACCGCTGACGCTGGGGTTAGTGATGACTGGTGTAGGCGTTGAACGGGTGCTTTCGATGGGGCCAGCAACGGTGCCTAGCTGGGGCGATCGCTGGCTGATTTGTGGGGGCGTGGCGATCGCGCTTATTTGCTTAGCGATTATTCACCTGATTACCTGCACCTTGGGAACGGTGCAACGCCGTAAAGTTGTTAGCGCCTATCGGCTAGTGGGGGCAACGTTCGTCTTGGCCTTGGGCACCAGCACGAGCCTATCTGCCTTGGGTCTGGTGTTGTTAGTGGCTGTCACTTGTGTTGTAGAAATTGGGCTAGACCTTTTTGCTCAGCGCCGCCAACGCAAAGTTTTACAACCTTAGCGCCTGAAGCTGGCACCAAGGGCTGAAAGTCACACGCTAGGCTAAGAATAAAGGCAAAAATGTAGGGCAGGTGAATTAAACCCCACCCGTCTCGTTGTGGCAGAAAGCCTTTCAATTACAGTATTAAGTGACAACAAGCGCTATGCAAATTCAGCTTCAGGTTTGGCGGCAGTCAGGGCTAGATCAACCTGGCCGCTTCGAGACGTATACGGTGCCCAATGCTCACCCAGATATGTCTTTTCTAGAATTGCTAGACGTATTGAATGAGCAATTAATCCAGCAGGGAGAAATTCCAGTCGAGTTTGATCACGACTGTCGCGAGGGTATTTGTGGTTCTTGTGGCATGATGATCAACGGTCAGGCGCACGGCCCTCAGCTTCAGACCGCCGCTTGCCAGTTGCATCTGCGTCATTTTCGCGCGGGGGAGCGGCTGGTGGTCGAACCGTGGCGGGCTGCTGCTTTTCCAGTGATTAAAGATTTAGTGGTCGATCGCAGCGCTTTCGATCGCATTATTGCGGCAGGCGGATACATCTCAGTGCCCACAGGGGCAGCCCCAGAAGCCAACACTCTACCCGTTGCCAAGGCTCAGGCCGATCTGGCTTTTGATTATGCCACTTGTATTGGCTGTGGCGCTTGTGTGGCGGCTTGTCCCAATGCTTCGGCTTCTTTGTTTACGGCTGCGAAGGTCGCTCATTTGTCGCTCTTGCCCCAGGGCGAACCTCAACGGCAGCAGCGCGTTCTCAAAATGACGCAGCAAATGACCCAAGAAGGTTTTGGCGACTGCTCAAACCATGCAGAATGTGAAGCCGTTTGCCCCAAAGGTATTTCTATTAGCGCGATCGCGCGGATGCGCCGGGAGTATCTGCGAGCAGCGTGGGCATAGCCAAAGCAGTACAGTAAACAAGTCGGTTAATCTTTTACCCAGACGCGGATTTCGCCATTCCAACTACCGCTGACGATTGTTTTGCTATCGGGGGCAAAGGCAACTGACCAAACCCAGCCTTCGTGACCTTGCAAAACCGCTACTAGCTTGCCGCTGTCAATATGCCAAAGGCGAATGGTTTTATCGCTGCTAGCGGTTGCCAGCAGGCGACCATCAGGGCTAAATTTGACGCTATTGACGGCTTGAGCGTGCGCCCGAAAACGGGTAATTAGCCGTCCGCTGTTGACTTTCCAAAAAATAATGTCGCAATCGGCGCTGGCACTGGCTGCTAGCCAGCCATTTGGGCTAAAGGCGACTGAGAGTACCTCAGCCTGGTGCGCCGTTAGCCTATGCTGAAAGCCTCCTGCTTGCAGGGGATAAAATCGGCTGGTACAGTCTTGGCTGCCAGTCATAAGCGTTTTACCATCAGGGGCGATCGCCAGCGTGCGGATCCAGTGGTTGTGCAGCGACAGCGTATGCAGCAGTCGCCCAGTGCTGACTTGCCAAACTTTGACGGTGTGATCTTGACTGCCGGTAAAGAGATGCTGACCATCAGGGCTAAAGGCAACGCAGCGAATAAAATCGCTGTGGCCTATGAGGATAGCTTTTTGTTCGCCTGTGAGCGGATCCCAAAGCCGCGCGGTCTTGTCGTTGCTGATGCTGGCTAGCGTCTCGCCGTTAGGACTAAAGGCGATCGCCCGCACCCAACCTTCGTGCCCCAGTAACACCTGTCGCAGTTGCCCGGAAGCCAAACTCCAAAGGCGAACGGTTTTATCGCCACTACCGCTAGCAATCCAGCGCCCATTGGGACTGAGCGCCACGCTACGCACCCAACTGCTGTGTGCTTGCAGTTGGTGAAGACAGCGCCATCCACCTGCCAACCGTCCTGCTTGCTGATCGGTTGGTTGGGCAACGGGTAAAGGGGTAAATTGACGATAGGCCGGACGACGATGCGGCCCAAAAGAATCCGGTTGCACAGTGCTCATGGGAGAAGTCGCCGTGACAGCATGTTGATTGGGCAGTGAGCCTTTTTTCAATGTGTTAAAAAATCCCTGGGGTGCAGGTTTGCCGCCAGCGTGGTCGCCGACTGCGTCTTTAACTGGCCGGGAAAACAAACACGATGGCGTTAGCAATCAGC
>NZ_JBQLZL010000111.1:32308-67082 GCF_052168255.1 Almyronema sp.
CACCGATTGAAAAACGGCTGCGATCTGACTACACCCTGAACTCAGACGTTTCCCCTCATTTTAGTGTGCCGATGTCAAGTTTTTATCCTTTAACCGGGTGACCCCTGGTTGAGCTTATGCAATGCTGCCGCGCTTGCGGGCTTCTTTGTAAGAAGTACCGACATTGCGCAGTCCGGCGCGAATCATTTGCTGCTCTAATAAGGCGAAAAATCGAGCGCGATCGCCGCCACGCACTACCGCCTGGTTATGGGCTTCGGCCAGCGCCACCGGATAGCCATAGCCTTTTTGCACTTGCGCCAGGGTAATACTTAAGGCGGCTGTTAACAAAGCGGCATCTTCAGCGACCCAGCGCGGCATTTCTACGCGTGCCACCTCTGCCCCCACATGCAGGTAGCAAAAGTAAATTGTATGGTGCCCGTACTCAGACAAAATTTCTGCCGCACTTCGCCAAAGCGGGCTACGCTGCCCTGGCTGTAGCAGGGTAGACCAGAGTGCCACATCCCGCAACGGCTCAAACACTTGGCAGGGCGGCTGATCGCGTCTGTCTGCACAATGACTGAGGCAGTTGGGTTCTGCATACGGGCAGCTTTCCAGTTTTAGAAAGTTTAGCCCTTCACCACTGCGAGACGCACTCAAATAACCGACTAAGGGAATGCGAGCCTGATAGAGCTGCTCCCAGGCTGCCAAAATTGGCTGCAAAATGCGATCGCGGGCTGCGGCTGGCAACGGCTCTAAAAACCAATAGATTAAAGAACCATCTACCATGGCCAACTGCGGTATGGCTGCGGCTGACTGAGCCGTGGGGGGCAAAAAACTAAGCTGCTGACCCGGCGTTTCGGGGTGAGTTTGGGCTGCTTGAACGTCAGTTTTGGCTTCGGGGTTGCCTGGTTGGGGGCGATCGCCGCTGGCCGCTACTTCTGCTTTTTTTAAAGACTGCGCCAACTCTGCCAACACCACTGCCTCGGCAACTGTGCGGCGGTAGCCCATCCACTCTTCGGTACTGATGCCCCACTGGCGCGAAACCTGCAAGTCTTCTGAGCGATAAATGACTTCTGGCAGGCTGTCTAAGAGCGGGTGACGCCCCTGGCCGTAGTGCAAACCAATGCGACCCACGTTAATTAAGTAGCAGTAGGCGATCTCATGGTGGCTAGGGGCAATTTGTGAACCGTCTGTCGCGATGACGCTGTGAGCGCTGGCGGCTAATGGCACAGGGCTACGGGTGGCCAACGGTTCAACTGGCGTAGCTGTGGTAAAGGTCATGCGATCGCGCCACTGCTCTAACTGAGCCACGCGGTCGGCTTGGTGCGGCTGAACCTGCTGCAAAAGCTGGGTTGCCTTGGCAATCCGCAAGTGAGCGGCGGTGGCTTCCCGGCTGAGGTGTTCGCTAATGCCCTGCATCTGCTGGGCAATTTTCATTAAATCCAACATGGATGAAGGATGACGGTGGCTGAGAGTTGGCTTAGCTTGGCGACAGCCAGATTGAGAACTCTTGTACCAATTGCGATAAGGATAACAGATGTAGGTGCGGATCGCTTTGGGCAATAGCGCGATCGCTGGTGGTGTTGTAACCCCAGTCGGCTAGAAATAACTGCGCTTGCCTTAAATCGGCTACTTGCTGCACCTTTTGCAAGGTTTTGACCCGATCTTCAATAAACCAAATGCCCGCTGCTTGAGGCCGAGTGTGCTGCTCAGCTAGCTGCTTTAGGGTTTGCGCTTTTGGCTGTTTCACCTCTTTGCCAAAAATTTGCCCAGCAGGAAAATCAATTCCTTGTTGTTGCAGTAACTGGGCAATAAACCGCCCTTCTTTGGTGCTGATAATAACCACCGTCATATCAGCCGCCAAACAGTGTTGCAAACGCTCTACAACCCCCGGATAAAAGCGATGCTGCCCTAGCCAATTATCCAAATCACTTTGAATCCACTCATCGCGTACACCATCGACAGCCTGCATAGCAGTATCTGTCTCAAGCTGTGCTTGCTGGATAGTCTTATGCGCCAGCGTCGGCCAGTCTTGCAAAATCGCCTCGGGGGGCACGTCTTGCAGCAGCGCCCTGAGCAAAATAGGCATTTCCCAGCCCGTTTCAATAACAGGTCGCAAAGGATAGAATTGCTCCGCTAGCCCTGCTGGAGGAGTAGCAGGAGCCGCTGGAAAGAGCCGCTGATAAGCCCGCCAAGCCGTTTGAAAATATTCAATGAGGCCGTCACAAATGACCCCATCAAAATCGAAGGCCAAAAGTGAAGGCTGAAGAGGTGCCATAACGTCTCAAAAGGTACTGCTGATCTATTCTGCAGTCTGAGCCTGCCGCTCTACAATCTTAGGCTGGATTGGGGGGGGAGGGATAGGCGGTGTCGTTGAAGTTAGCGGCAGCAAGATTTCAAATTCAGTGCCGTAAGCTCGTTGGGTTTCAGCCGAAAACAAACAAGGCGATCGCAAAATAAGCTGACCCTGGTGACGATTCACCACAATGTCACGGCTGATGGAGAGTCCCAACCCTGTCCCTTGACCGATTGGCTTGGTCGTAAAGAAGTCGTCAAATACCCGCTGTTGTACCGTCTGAGGAATACCGGGGCCATTGTCGGTAATCCGAATTGATACCCACTCTGCCGTCGTCGGGCTGGGTTCAGCATCAACGGGTAAAGCGCACAAATGGGTGGTAAGGGTGATTCTGGGTTCCCAGTCGTGGGGTAAGTTGGGCAGATTTTCGAGTGATTGGGTGTCGAGGCTAGTTTGGCAGGCTTGCAAAGCATCGATCGCATTGCCAATGATGTTCATAAAAACCTGACCCATTTGCCCCACATAGCAATCCACCAACGGCAGTTCACCATACTGTCTGGAAACCTCAATACCGCTTTTTAGCTGATTACTCAAAATCAGCAGGGTATTTTCTAAGCTGACATGGATATCCACTGGCGTTGAGGTTTTTTCATCCATGCGCGACAGCGTACGCAGGCTGTCTACCAAATGCCGTAAGCGATCGGTTCCGGTTTCTAAGCTGCTCAGAATTTTGGGTAAGTCTTCGGCAATAAAGGAAAAATCGTAGTTCTTTTGAAGATGCTGCATTTTTGCGTATCGATCGGCTGCATCTGCGTCCCAAGCGCCAATTAAATCAATCAGCGCCAGACTGTACTCCGATAGATATTTGAGATTATTCCAAATAAAATTAACCGGATTGCGAATTTCGTGGGCTACCCCTGCTAGCAGCCGACCCAAACTGGCTAATCGCTCATTTTGCATGAGTTCAGCCTGGGTTTTTTCTTGTAAAAGCTGGGCAGTCAGGCGATGGATTTCGGCCTGGGCAATCAGCAACTGATGAACATCCAGTAGACGATAGGTTTTAGCATCTAGCTTGACCACCAACGGCTCATAGAGCAACTCGGTACACCGCTGTAGCGCTAAATGGGCTGCTGCCGTTATCAAAATGTCGCCTGAAAGCTGTAACACATCCACGGCGATGAAGTCGTACAGCATGTAAATGGGTCGCCGTAAAAACAGCTCTCTGCCGTAGGCTCGACTCATCGCTTCCAAAAAGCGCCGCCGCGAAATGACACCGTAAAAAGCGCCTGATTCGGTTAAGATAACGCCTGGAATAGCCGTTTCGGCTGCAAAAGTATCGTAGACTATGTAGCCGGGACAACTGGCTTCAACTTGAAAGGTATAAAGCTGTAGCGCTGTCAGGGGCGATTGAAGGTTAAGAGCCCGCATAAAACTATGAGTGTGAGGCTAAGTAGCCATTTGCAAAAAATCTTCAAGGCAGCAAAATACATGCTGGGTAGAGCCGCCCTCAGGGAGCCTGTCACCCGGCACAAGCTCCTAGCCCTATTCTGCTCAAAATAAATCAGCCGCCAGACAAGCTGAAGGCGATCGCGTTTTTAAACAGTTTTAATCAGAAGCCAGACTTTTTAAGCGCGATAAGGAAGATCTGTTTGAACAGAGCAGAGCTTATCAAGCAATTTTGCGATTGGCTTCTCTAGTGGTAGATGCAGAAGCCCTATAGATATTCTTCTATTAGCCTATTAAATTGAGGTTAAAGATCACAAGTTTTTTTGTCATCATGACAAAATCTTTTGCGGCTGTTGTTGCGAGGCAGGTTAAAGGGGAGCCGTCGCTGCCTTCAAGCTTCGCAGAGCATGGCTACCTGCAACTCAATGGCTGAAAATAGCAGTCTTTCAAACGTTTGATAGTCACAAGTCCTGGTATTTTCAGGTAAGTTATGTAGATAACATTTCTCGTTTTGCCTGAGCAGCGATCGCCGAGCCAGTTTTTCTGATTCTATTTATCTGTATGCCGTGGTCTCGAATTATTAGCGGAATTATTGCGATCGCGCTGGCGCTGACCCTAATTGTATTGGGGGGCTGGTATTTCACGGTAGGCTTTGGCATTTTAATCTTCTTGGGGCAGCTAGAGATTTTTCGCCTCGTTCGAGCCAAAGGGATTTTACCGGCTGCCAAAATCACGATGGTCGTCAGCCAGATTTTGCTCATCGCTTCCTATCTGTCGCCGCCGTTAGCCGATGCCCTTTTGCCGTTGGCTGGTACCTTCATCTGCTTTTATCTGCTCTTTCAGCCTAAGTTTGCCACCATTGCGGATGTAGCAGCCTCCATTTTGGGACTGTTTTATGGCGGCTATCTGCCGAGCTTTTGGATTCGTCTGCGCCAGCTAGAAGCAGCCCAGACCAGCAACCTACCGCTGTCGGGTTATTGGCCGACTGACTGGCCGACGTTGCAACAACTGCCTCTAGGACTCAGTGCCACGCTACTAGCGTTTGCCTGCATTTGGGCGGCTGACATTGGCGCTTATGCAATGGGTCGGCTTTTTGGCAAAACGCCGCTGTCTAACATCAGTCCCAAAAAGACGGTGGAAGGGGCAGTGTTTGGTTTGATCGGTAGCATTAGTATCGGTATTTTGGGGGCTTGGCTGTTGCAGTGGCCGCTTTGGAGTTTGGCGGGGACGGCGCTGGGGATGTTGATTGGTATTTCTAGCTTGCTGGGCGATCTAACCGAGTCGCTGATGAAGCGAGACGCGGGGGTGAAAGACTCTGGGCAGCTAATTCCAGGGCACGGTGGCATTTTAGACCGCACAGACAGCTATGTGTTTACAGCACCGCTGGTTTATTACTTTGTGACGCTGCTCGTGCCGCTACTGCCTAAGCTCTAGGCTAATCTGGGGGCTTAGGGCGCAGGTCTGACGTTGACGCGCCCGTGGCAGTTGAGCTGGTTATTTTTCAATTCAAAGTGCTGAATTTCGACATCGGCTCCCAGGTTTACCTGAAACTCGTGCAGTTCGGGTAGAGGAGTGCCGGCGATCGCCTCAGCGTCATCCAGCAGTTGGGGCTGAAGCAAGGTTAAAAGCCTGCCCTGCTGTACCTGTAGCCGGGTGCAAAGAATCAACGGCTGTTGAGCGGTGCGCTCGCGCAGGCTAATGGTCAAAACGTCGCCTTGTAGCTGGCCTGATCCCACCAGTTGCTGAGTCGGTACTTGGGCGATCGCCGCTACCCGCTTTGCAAACAACCCGGAAGCGCGATCGTCGCGGCAAATTTTGATCAGAAAGTTTTGCAGCGCTTCGGCCATAGTTGCAGTTTGCAAACAGGCTTGCAGATCGGCGGCGCTGAGGGTAATACTGCCGCAAATCGGAAAAGGCTCTAGCAGGCGTAGCGCTTTGCCTCGCACAACTTGGCCTAGGTTAATGCGAATATCAGTTGCCGTTAGCTGTACCTGCCCTAATTGCAAACCTCGGTAAACGGCGGTTTGGGCAGACAAGTTGACCTGGGGCACACACCCTTGCAAAAGCTGGCGATCGCGACCGATGATTTGAAACCGCAGATTTTCAGATTGCGCCACCTGAGTCTGTAGCCAAAGCCGTAGCGCTGGCGACAAAACCCGGCTAATTAACCGACTACCCTCTGTTTCAGGTTCTATCTCATCCTGAGTCTCAAGGTTTTCTGCCGGATAATCTGGAATAGAAGCCATTAGTTTTTCTCGGTTTGTCTGCAGGTCAGCGCCATAGCCCTTGGCCGATCTCCAGGCGATCGCCCTGTCAAGCATGACACAAATTGCCCTGACCTCATCACGGGGATGCGGCATGGGTTGCTTGGGATCGCTTGTCATCAAATCCTGACTTTTATCGGGATCACATTGTCAGGGTTTCTTGACAATGTGATCCCGATACCCCCCATTGTCTCGTCAAACCCGCTTCAAAAGGTCGGTTGATCGACTTGATCTGGGGCTGAATTTCTGTAATATAGTTTCACAAATGCGATCCCGAAAGGATTGCAAATATTTGACCGCCTTCTGTTGACCAGTAGGCTTCCGGCGGTGCGCTGGGGATCTGCTGAGTCCGTTCTAAAAGCCTTTTATAGTGAACCCTTAAGGAGATCAGTTTTATGACTCAGGAACGTCCACCGCTAGAAGAAATGACTTTACGTCAACTTCGTAGAGTGGCCAGCGAGTGTGAAGTGTCTCGCTACAGCCGCATGCGTAAAGTTGAGCTAATTGCTGCTATTCAGTCGGTTCAGGCAAAGCGGACGATGTCTGCTCCCGTTCCGATGACAACCGAAGGCCAAGCAGAAGTTGAGGCAGCAAAATTTGACATGGCAACTGAAGAACCTACCCCCGCAGTTTTGGCAACCGTAGATGAAGGTTTGGCCGATTTACCGGCTGGCTATGGCGAAAGCCGCATCGTTCTGATGCCGCGCGATCCGCAGTGGGCCTATACTTACTGGGACATTCCCAACGAGCATAAAGAAGATCTCCGGCGGCAGGGGGGATCACGCTTGGCTTTGCGCTTCTATGACGTCACCAATATGAAGCTGGAAAATCAAAGCCCTCATAGCCTGCAGCAGTATGAGTGCGATGAGCTAGCTAGAGAATGGTATGTGCCTATTCCCGTCAGCGATCGCGACTATATTGCTGAAATTGGTTATGTGTGTGCAGATGGTCGATGGTTGGTGCTAGCGCGTTCAGCGCCCGTTCACGTTCCCCCGGTTTACCCCTCTGACTGGGTGCAAGATCAGTTCATTACCGTCGGCTGGAACGAGGAGCTACGCGGCAAAACATTTGCCACGCTAGTGCCTCCTAGCAAGCGTATGGGTGCCTTAAATGGCAGCGCTCTCCACGATGGCATTTTCGATATGGCCAAGTCGGTTGAGGCGCAGCGGGTAGCGGGTTCGCTATTTGGTTCGATGCAGCATGTGCCCGGTTCCGTTTACGGTTCAATGCAGATGGCTGCTCCTGAGCAAGCGGTTAGCTCTTATGTCTTTCCCTCCGGCGTTGGCATGTGGGCCGGGGCAACTGCTTCGGGCATGGGCATGACCATGTCGGGTGTGGGTCTGGGTATGGGCATGTCTACCGTTGGTATGGGGATGTCGGGCGCAGGCATGTCGGGCGTAGGTATGTCGGGTATGGGTCTGGGGCTGAATATGTCGGGGATTGGCCTCAACATGTCGGGGATTGGCCTGAATATGTCGGGTGTGGGTTTCTCCGCTTCGGCACCGCCGATTCGCCCTCGCCAGTTCTGGTTGATTGCTGATGCAGAGCTAATTGTCTATGGCGCAACCGAGCCAGATGCAACGGTAACCATTGGGGGGCGTCCTATCAAGCTCAATCCTGATGGCACCTTCCGCTTTCAAATGTCGTTCCAAGATGGGATGATTGATTATCCTATTCTGGCGGTGGCCTCAGACGGTGAGCAAACTCGCTCCATCCACATGAAGTTCAACCGCGAAACGCCTGCTCGCAACACCAATACCAAAGCCGAAGCGGTTGAAGAGTGGTTGAGCTAGGCTGTTGTTCGTTTAATTGCTGAGTCGCATCACAACTGATTCAGTGGCCTCCCTTGCGAGGGAGGCTTTTTTCATGGTCATTTTTTAAAATGGCTAAGCCTGATACAGTAAAGCCATGACCCCGGATGAAATTACCCAAGCATTAACCCAGCGCTTTGGCGATCGCGTTCAGATATTGCCACCGGATGCGTGGCAAGTAGAAACTGAAGATTTTCGCTTGTTAGTGTTGCTATCTGAGGATTTAAGCTGGCTGCGGCTGCTGATCCCAATTGCGCCACAGCCCCAGGCCGAGCCTTTTATGGCGCAAATTTTAGCGGCCAACTTTGACGACACCCAAGAAGTCCGCTATGCCTTTTATCAAGCCGTTTTGTGGGGAGTGTTTCAAAGCGATCGCTCAACACTCACACTCGCTAGCTTTCAGGCGGCCATCGAACGTCTGTTAGCCCTCAAAGCAGAAAACCTCGATCGCTTTTTTAACGACTTAATAGACGGCCAAATTCGGCAGATTATTCAAGCCGCCAAGCTGCAAGGCCAAACCCTAGACGAAACGCTGCAAACGCTGCAGCGGTTTTATGCAGAAGGGGTAATGGGTGAACTTTCGATGAGTGCTGATTCGCGCCAAAATACTTTAGCGGCTTGGCAACGTCAGCTAGAGCGTTTGTGGCCAGAAGTGGAGGTTTGACCCTGCTATGGATATTGTCGAGCGGCTCCGCCAAGACTATAGCCAATTTCCTCAAGACCAGAGTTTTGACCTCTACACAGAGCAGGTTTACTTTAAAGACCCGCTCAACCAGTTCAACGGTAAAGCCCGCTATCAAAAAATGATTGGCTTTATTCAGCGCTGGTTTATAGATACTCAAATGGATCTGCACGCCATTGAGCGATCAGGACAAACCATCACCACCCGCTGGACGCTGAACTTCACGGCTCCGGTGCCCTGGAAACCGCGTATTTCAATTCCGGGGCGCAGTGAACTAACGCTAAATGCTGACAACTTAATCAACGCCCATATTGACTATTGGGATTGCTCCCGCTTGAGTGTGGTGCGGCAGTTGTTTGCTTAGCAAACTAGCAAACTACAGATGCGCTCAAAACTGCACCAAATGCCAGCCGCGAAACTCTCCTAGAACCAGGGCGGCTGCAAGCTGATTTTGATACTGAGGATCAACCCAGGCATAGAGACCGGGTGGAATATCAGTCGGCGTGTCAAAGCGCTGGCCTAACGTGGGGGTATAGACCGTCAATAGGACGGCACTCTTTTCGGCTGGCTGGGGTGTCACCAAACTGACAGGATGCTGGGACAAAACAGCCGCGATCGCTGGCGTTTGTAAAGCCATTTTCACTTCTGGGCTATAGTTGCCCCACAGCCCTGTGGCAAACAACAAAGCGATGGCGCTACCGGGGGCGACTAACCAGCTCAGTTGCCAGCCAACACTGGCACGTTGTGGCGGGGGGCGACGGCGATCGCGGTAGGCAATCAAACCCGGTAGCAGCCAGCCTATCCCTACCGCGATCGCCAGCAAGCCATAGGCGGGCAAATTATCAACAGCTGCTAGATGCGGATACCTGATCAGCCCCAATCCAGCCAGGACAACCAAGCCGCCCAAACCCGCCGTGGCGTAGCTAAAAGCCAGCAGCCATTTGCGCCTAGCGGATTGGCCGCCGTAAACTGCCCGCAAGTGGCTGAGGCTGAGCGCCGCTAGCAACGCCACAAAAGGCAGCAGTTGGGCTGGATAATACCAGGTACGCGTTTTAAACAGGGTCAGCTCTAGCAGAAAAACCAGCGGATAACCCAGCCACAGCCAGCGGCGATGCTTGTTTTGGCCTCGTAGCCCCCACCAAACGCCCGGTAAGGCTACCAGCGGCCAGGGAAAGGAATTGGCCGGAATGTTCCAGAAATAATAGAGCGGACCCACCTGGTGAAAATCTTCTTGCGCCAGAAACAGCAGCTTACCAAAAAGCTGCTGTAGGGGTAGCCAGCCATAGCGATCGACGGCTAGCGCCAGCCACACCGCGACTGGTAAAGCCCCTAGCAGTAAGCCTAGATAAAACCCCCCGTTAGACAAATGCCGATGGCGACGCTGCTCTAGCACCAAATAGGGCATCAAAGCCAGCCACGGCAGAAAAATCATAATGCTTTTCACCAAAAAGCCCAAACCGACGGTAGACCCTGCCAGCAGCCCCCACTGCCAGCGATGCCGTGGCGCTGACTCGGCTTGCAGCAAAGCCCAAATACCTACTAGTTCAATGCAGGTTAAAAGGACGTCTTGCATGGTCAACCAGGAAAGCTGCATCCAAACGGGGGTCACCGCTAGAATGGCACCGCCTAGCCAGCCGACTTCGCGACTTATGCAGCGATCGCCAATTTGATAGGTGAGCCAAACGCAAGTCAAACAGGCCAAAGTTGAGGGCAACCGCGCCGCTAATTCGCTGATGCCTAAAACTGAGTAGCTCAAGGCAATCAGCCATTGCAGCCCAATACAGCGATCAAAAATGACCGTATCCCACCACCGCAGCGTCACCCAGTCACCCGTTTCTAAAAACCAGCGGGCTTGCTGAGCGTACCAGCCTTCATCGTGGGGCATGAAGGTTTGAGGTGAGAAGTGGAGCAGGCAAAGACAGCCTGTAAAAGCCAGTAAGCTCAGCGTCGGCAGTGGATCAGCCGTCAAAAACCTTTTGTAGAGAGGGGGCACAACGTTAGCGCAAAGGGAGTTGATGGCAGAATAGCGTTGATCCAGCCAGGTTTAATGCGGATGAGGGGCGATCGCCAATCAATAGCTGCCAGTGAATGGCTAAGCGAGGCAGGCGACTGGCAACCCACAGCCCATCTACCGACTATCAAATTAGCACGTTGCGGCGAATACGTGGTTGGGGGAAGGGTGGCAAGGCTGCCCTAGTCCGTAAAGCGCTGATCCCAGCCTTCGCGCTTAAAGGCTGCTGGCGAGAAAAGAGTTTTCAGCGCGATCGCCTGCGCTGTTTCCATTTGGCCGTAGCTAAAACAGTAGGGAATATCGGCCAATTGCGGCAAAAACGACTTGAAAGCATAAGGGCTACCATAAACCACTAATCCTCGCAGTTGTTGGGCTTGCAGCAGCGCTGTAAACCAGGTATGAGCCAACTGAGCAATTTCAGCGCTGCCGCGAAACGGATTGCCCCGAATAAAGATCTGCAGCAGCGTCGGCAGTGGGGTCGCTACCGCCACGGAGCCGCTATTTTGCGTGTCTAAAATTTGCTGAGAGCAGCCCAGTTGCGCTGGCAGGGCGATCGCCGGAGCAGGGCGCTGCAAAAAGCGACAATTGAGCCAATCGTCAACTAAAATCAAGTTTTGCAGGGGCTGAGTGGGTACCAGACGGGTAGAACTAGCGACCAAAGAGGCTTGGCTAATCTCGCTGGCTAGCTGACGGACGGAGGGTTGACCCAGGTGTTCTAAACGTACGGGCGGCGGCGGAATATGCTCCCAGGCATGTTTAGAGGGGGGGGATGGCTGATAGGCAGCGGCAACTTTGAGCTTGGCTCGCCACAGCCGCTCTAGAGAAGCTTGAATGCGGCTATGGCTGAGCCGACCAGTTTGCACAGCTTCACAAAGCGCCTGAATCACGCCTTCAGCATCGGCTGGCATCAGCAAAATATCGGCTCCGGCTTCGATCGCTAAAACAGCCGCTTCATAGGGGCCATACTGTTGAGTAATGCCGCCCATAATTAAGGCATCGGTGACCACCAGCCCTGAAAAGCCCAGATCTCGCCGCAGGAGGCCACTGAGGAGTGCGGGTGAAAGCGTAGCTGGGTATTGGGCGTCTAAAGCGGGCAGCTTGAGATGAGCCGTCATCACCGCGTCTACGCCAGCGGCGATCGCTGCTTCAAAGGGTGGTAGCTCAACCGCGCAGAGACGTTCAAAGGTGTGCGCTAAAGTGGGCAACGCCAGGTGAGAATCTTGAGCCGTATCGCCATGACCCGGAAAATGCTTAGCCGTGGTAAGAACGCTGTGCCGCTGCGCCCCCCGAATAAAAGCCGTACTGAGCTGGCTGACGACCTGCGACTCTGCCCCAAAAGCCCGGACATTGATCACCGGATTGGCTGGGTTGTTGTTAACATCTACCACTGGCGCTAACAACCAGTTCAGCCCGATGGCTAACGCTTCTTGGGCGATCGCTGCCCCCATGGCCTCAGCATAGGCTAAGGCTTGGGGCAAATCTTGCTGGGCGATCGCCCCTAAAGCCATCGGTGGTACAAACCAGGTACCGCCGCTAAAGCGCTGACCGATGCCCTCTTCAATATCGGCGGCAATGAGCAACGGCAGGCTAGCCCAGGCTTGTAACTGCTGCGATCGCAACCCCACTTCTGCCGCACTGCCGCCCAGCAAAATCACCCCCCCGACGCCCAGTTCTTGCAGACAATAGCGCAGCGTCGCGGCATCGGCTTCCCAAGCCGGATATTCTATTTCGTGGTCAAACAAGTGACCACTGGTACGAATCACCACCAACTGAGCGACTTGCTCAGCCAGGGTCAACTGCTCAAAGCTTGGCAATACCGGGTTAACTGCTGCATTTTCCAACTTTCCCAACCCGCTTAACTCTCATCTTCAATTGCATCTGGAACTGCCTCAGTTTCTAGATCGGAGCGTTCAGCACTTAGCTGGTTAAGCAACGATAAAACCCGCGTACCCCGTTCAAATGAGCGATCTTCTTTGAAAAGAACTTCGGGCGTACGCCGCAGCCGGATGCGCTGTCCTAACTCACTACGGACATATCCCGTAGCAGCCTTTAAGCCAGCCATTGTTTCAGAGCGGGCTTCTTCAGTGCCATAAATGCTGACAAAAATTTTGGCATGTTGCAAGTCACCCGAAACATCTACATCTGTGACGCTGACCATCCCTGCCCCAACTCGATCATCTTTGATGCCGCTCAGTAGCATTTGGCTAACTTCCCGCTTAATCAAGGCGGCGACGCGGGCGACTCTGCGATTGGTTGCCATTGCTTACTTAATCCTTGCTAAGAGTAGTCAAAAAAAAGGCTGTAAAAGCGGTGAGTTCCGCTGGTAATTCAGGTTTGTTATCAAAAATAAATAAGTAGTATGGGGGCGATCGCCTGCTTTTAGAGCGTCCCTAGCCCCAACATGGCGCGTAAGGTCAAACTGAGGAAGGCAAACCCAGCTACCACCGCACCTACTAAAGCGATCGCCGTTGCCGGACGCTGCAGGAGGGGAACCAGCGGTTGAACAGCGTTAAAGAAAATTCCTAGCGTAAATGAAATCAAATAGCGAGGATAGCGAGAAACGTTTTTAAAAAAGTCTTCCATAATTTCAGCTTAAAGCGACAATTGCTTGCATTGTCACGAATTTGCGTGTAGAAAGAGTACCAATGTACGCTTTTATCCTATCTTAGAAAGATAAGTCACTTTGCAGTTTGAAAGCGCAAACTGATGCTGTCTTTTTAGTTATCAATGCCTCTTCCTGCTTTTCAAAGCGCCCCTGCCCGTCCGTTCTTAAAATGGGCTGGCGGTAAAGGGCAATTAATCGCTCAGTATCAGCCTTACTTTCCCTCAAATTTTAAGACTTACCACGAGCCTTTTCTAGGGGGTGGAGCCGTCTTTTTTCATCTGGCTGAGCGGTTAGGTACGGCCATTTTAATGGACATTAACCCAGAGCTGGTGAACGTATACCGCTGTATTCGCGACCAGGTAGAGGCGGTTATTGAGCTGTTAAAACATCACAAACAAAATCACTGCAAAGACTATTATTACCAAATTCGATCCACACCGGGGGCGTCAGCGGTAGAACGGGCTGCCCGGTTAATCTACCTTAACAAAACCTGCTACAACGGACTCTACCGCGAAAATTCTAAAGGTCAGTTCAATGTGCCCATGGGGCGCTACAAAAATCCTAGAATTTGTGACGCTGATTTGCTAAGACGGGCGGCGGCTACCTTAAAACCGACGCAAATTGTAGCTGGCTCTTTTAACCAAATACTTGAGCATGCCACCGGGGCTGAAGATTTTGTCTATTTAGATCCGCCCTATCATCCCATCAGTGAAACCAGTTGTTTTACTGCCTACAGTCGTTATTCGTTTGGTGCTCACGACCAAGAAACCCTGCAACAGGTCTTTCGGCAGCTAGCCGCCCGCCAGGTGCGAGTGATGTTATCAAACTCAGACTGTCCGTTTATTCGGCATCTCTACGGCGATTTTTATATTCATCGAATTCAAGCCACCCGCAACATCAATTCCAAGGCTCAGCGGCGCGGCCATATTTCTGAACTGTTGATTACGTCTTACCCGGTTGCATCTGAATGTTGCCAACAGCTAAGCTGCCAGTCTGTGCCTTCTACGGCGATCGCCGCAATATAGTTTTGTGCTGGCCGCAGCGATTTTAGCTGCCAGTGGTGGGCAGGGGTGTTGGCGGCTTGCAGCAGTTGTAAAGGGGGGCCTAATGAGATTTCAAGCTGATGCATGGCCTGGGTTAACCCTTTGCCGATGGCTTTGAGAAAAGCTTCTTTGCACGTCCAATAGCTTAAAAAGGTGGCGACTTGCTCGGTGGTGGCTACGTTGTGCAGATAGCGTTGTTCGGTTTCGGTAAGACAGCGATTGGCTAGCTTGGCTAAGCGGGGCAAAGGGCGCAGCGCTTCGACATCAATGCCCACCTGTCGATCGCAGGCCAAGGCATACAACGCCAAATCGCCAGAGTGCGACAGATTAAACTGCAACTGAGGCAGCGGACTGTTGACCAGGTAGGGCTTGCCAAATTCACCGTAGGCAAAAACCAGTTCAGCCGGGGCACAGCCTAAGCGGGCAGCCAAGATTTGCCGCAACATACCCCGGCTGAGAATAAAGCGATCGCGATCGCCATCTATGCGAAATTGTCTTGCCCGTGCCTGTTCAACGGCTGATAGCAGAGGGCTGTAAAGCGCCAATCGAGCCGACGTTATCTGGAGCGAACCGCACCAAACCTGGACGGTTTTGGGGGTCAAGGTTAAGGGATTGTGAGGTGGCTGCCAAAGAAAATTGGCCGTCATGCATTCTCAAGAACGAGTTCATCTTATTAGACTAAGAGTAATTTGTTTTGAGCTGCCTGGTAGGGACTGCCTGCCGGAGCCTCATGCGCTTAAGCCCCATCGAGCTTTAACCCCAGCCACTCTATGGACTATCAGCTGAGTCAACGCCATCCCGCCGCAGAGAGCGCTGGGCTGCGGGCGACCCCTTCAAAACCCCATATTTGTATTTTGGGGGGTGGCTTTGGGGGGTTATACACAGCCGTTTACCTGCAAAAATTTAGAGCGACTCGTGGCGATCGCGTCCAGATTACCTTGATTGACCGCAACGAGCGCTTTTTGTTTACGCCTTTGCTCTACGAACTGATTACCAACGAACTGCAAACCTGGGAAATTGCCCCAACCTATCAGCAGCTTTTGGCTAAAACCAACGTCCAGTTTCGCCAGGATACGGTGCAAGGGTTTGATCTGCAAGCGCGTCGGGTCGATCTGGGCACAGGCGCTTTTTTGCACTATGACTATCTGGTGGTGGCTACAGGTAGCCAAGCCCGGTACGTTCCCGTTCCGGGCTTGCAAGCACACAGCTTGCCATTTCGGACGCTGATAGATGCTGAGCGCTTAAAAATGCGGCTCCAAGAGCTGCAGCAGCGATCGCAGCCCAAGTTACAGCTACTCATTATAGGGGCAGGGCCAAGCGGCGTTGAACTGGCCTGCAAACTGGCGGATCAGCTAGGCGATCGCGCTCACGTTGTTCTCGCTGACTTGGGTCAGCAAATTTTGACGCCCTTTAGCGATTCTTTGCGTCGGGCCGCGAGTCGGGCGTTGGCGCAGCGAGGGGTAGAGGTTTTGTTGGAAACTGGGGCTGTGCAAGTTGAAGCGCAGCGAACCCAACTCAAGCAGGGCGATCGCTTATTCTGGCAACCCACCGATTTGCTGTTGTGGACTGCCGGAACTCAGCCACATCCCTGGATGGGGTATCATCCCATTGCCCAAAACGCGCAGGGGCAATACCTGACACGACCAACGCTACAGCTACAGGGGTATCCAGAGGTGTTTGTGGTGGGCGATGTCGCCACGGTGCAGAGTAAACGAGGTGGCCCTGCCCCTAATACAGCTCAAGCTGCCTATCAAGCTGCCGATCGAGTAGCCAAAAACCTGAAGGCGGCTATTACAGGTAAAAAGCTGAAACCTTTTCACTATAGTCATTTAGGCGATATGCTCACCCTGGGGATCGGCTCAGCCGTAGTCGATAGTTCGCTGGGGCTGACCTTGACGGGCAAACTGGCGGCGATCGCCCGTCGGGGGGTATATACGCATCGACTGCCTACCTGGCCTCATCGGCTCAAAGTTTGCGGCCATCTCTTGCGCACTGGGCTACGGCGGCTTTGGCAAGCGATGAAGCGCTGGCGGCAGTGGCTTAAGATGACGTAGAGAACAGGATTTTTCCGCTCGGCAGGCGGTTGTGTAGGAGACGCTAGGCCATGACTTTCTCTCGGTTTCGGCCAGGTTGGTCAACGCAGCTAGCCGTAGGCTACGGGCTAGATGTACGATCGCTGGCGCTGTTGCGGCTGGGGTTGGCGGTAACGCTGTTGGCTGTTGTTGGCGCTCACCTCGGCGGCGGGGCTACTGATGGGGTAGGGGGAGAGCCGCGATCGCGGCTGATTGAAGATGGTTTGCGGTTATGGCTCAGTGGGCTACCCACCGAGCAGCCGTGGCTACAGGGCAGTTTATTGGTGCTAACGGCGATCGCAGCGCTGTTATTGCTGGTGGGGTACCAAACTGGCAAAAGCGCGATCGCGGCTTGGATATTGGTCAGCCTTTTGCCCAGCCATGCCTCAGCCAGCCTGCTAAGGGGAGAAGATTGGTTGCCTTCAGCGCTATTTTGGGCGATGTTCTTGCCATTGGGGGCTAGCTACGCCATCGACAGCGCTATGAACCCCCAGCAGCCTACCCTGCCTAAACGCTTGTTTTCGGCAGCTACTGTGGCTTTGATGGTGCGGCAGTGTTGGGTTTATGGCTTTTTAGGTGGCTTAGTCTGGCATGCGACCGCCCTTAGCCGATGGTTGTTTGTTCTATGGTGGGGGGGGCTGTTGCTGCTGTGGATACCTGGGCAAATCGCAGTTTTTCGGACGGTGGCGGTGGGGGTTATGGGGTTGCTGACGCTAGGGTTGGGGCTAGCTGTGCCTGCCGATCTGGCGTTTGGACTTAGTGGTTTAACGTGGCTGGCTTTTTTGCCCCCGGCGGTTTGGCAAGCAGCCATTCAACGCAGCTACGGTTCTGCTCAAGCCGGACTCACGATTTATTACGACGCCGACTGCGGCTTTTGCAAAAAGGTGGTTCACTTGCTGCGGACGTTTTTGCTGTTGCCCAGTACGCCGTTGCTGACGGCTCAGAGCGATCCGTCTATCTGTGCAGATATGGAAACGCAAAACTCATGGGTCGTGGTGGACTGGCAGGGAAAACGCCATTTTAAGTTTGCAGCGATCGCTTATATTGTCAGCCTTTCGCCAGTTTTTAGATTTTTGGCTCCCATCTTGCGCTGGCCGCCGCTAATGGCTACTGGAACGCGTTTCTACGAAACTATTGCCAACAATCGCAAAGCCGCAGGACGCTTTACCCAACCGTTTAAGTTTCGTTCCTTTGATCTAAAACCGCCAGCTTGGGTGGACTGGACAGTATGGGGGTTACTAGCCATTTGTGCGATCGCCAATAGTTATCGCTTGTTCGCCGGAGGGTGGCGTGGGTAGTGGTTTTGGCGGTACTGGTCGGCGCTTGATGAGGAGTTTGGCCTGGTCGGTGATCAAGCCGTTGATTCGCTGGCGCTTTCCGCAGGTCAAGCATCTTTCACCGACGGCATTGTCACAGCGCCTACAGGCAGACCGCCCGTTAGTGCTGCTAGATAGCCGAGAAGCTGCTGAATTTGCCGTCAGCCACTTGCAAGGAGCCAGACATACCCCAACGCTCAAAGAAGCACTGCAACAGTCTTTAGCGCTCGATGCTGAAATCGTCACCTACTGCTCTGTGGGCTATCGCTCCTCGCGCTTAGCCCAGCAGTTGCAGGCAAAAGGCTATCAGCGAGTTTACAACCTGGAAGGTTCTATCTTTGCCTGGATGAATCAGGGTTACCCAGTTTTTCAGCAGGGCCAGCCAACTCAATTGGTTCATCCTTACAATTCTATCTGGAGTGGGCTACTTAGCCCTGCAATTGTTGTTTCTACTTGTCCCAAAACCTAGGCTTTTGCTGTTGACTCAAACGCTTCAACATTAAAGCAATAAACCCAACAAGATGCTGCTAATTACAAAAGCCAGCCAACTGGGAAGGGCGGGCGACATTCGGGAAATATCTCGATCAAAACCACACCACAAACAGCGATATTGATAAGTTTCGTATTGGACTAATGCTTGTTTACCACAGCTAGGGCAATTGTGAAGTTCGCTGGTATGCTCAGTCAACTTATAGTTCATAGCTTTCTCACAAGAGGGTCTATTACTAAGTGATAGCGTTTGGCTAAGTGTGACGTTGCTTGAAAGCGCTTTTTGGCTATGGACTTAGACTTAATTAAGAGAGAAACATTAAACAAAAATGAGCCATATTGTTGCTGTTAGCAGGGCTAAAAACACATCAATAAACGTAACGATACTGCTAGCCGTGCGGGTGCGAGTGTAATCAGACAGGCTGAGCGTATATAAAATATTTAGGTTTGCTGACTCGTAGAACTCTGCTTTCAAGTGGCTAAATTGAGTGTCTTCAAATTTTGCCCGCTCTCTTGGCCAAAAAGTGGTTAGTGGTTCGGCTCTGCGGTCAATAGAAAAGTTTTCTAATAGGGGGTAGCGCCCAATCAATGGCGCAAAGTTCATTAGGCAGGGTTCTTCTGAAACAAACTCTTTTATTTTACTGATTTCATTTTTATGGTGATCAACTTCTGCTAATTCGTTAAAGGCTAGCTTTTGAAAGGTGCGCTCGTCAATTTCGTTGATCAGCAAGCTAAGCACTTCATTGTACTGAGCGATTTCAAGGATCTCGGCCAAACGCTCAGCCTGCTTCTCCGAAAGCTGGGGTAGGCTCGCGAGTTGATAATATTCAGCCAGTACCTTTCTGTGCTTTTCAGCAAACACATGCAGCGAGGTACTATCGAAGTTTAGATCTGAAAAACTCATACATCCACACTCATGCAAAAAATAATGCTTGAAAAATAAAACAGTCTAGAGAAGACACTTTAGGCAAAATCTACGTGACCGATGAAAAAGCTTTTCTCAATCTTTCAAGGGCTCGTTCTCCCTGTTTTCTTAATCGGCTGCGCAGGGCTAAATCGTTTCTCAATTCTTTGTCTGTGGCTACCATAAAATCTCCAATTTCACTCCATGAATATCCTTTGACAATTCGCAGTATTAAAATTTCTTGATCCTTAGGTCTAAGAGACTCAAAAGACTCCCACAGCAAGTTGGAAAAGTCCGAGGTTTTTTCGTCTAGATAGGGTGATTCTGGGGTATTCAAGACATTTGCCTCAGATTTCTGCATTTTCTGACAGGCGGCAAATTTTCTCTGCCGACTGCGATGATGTTCTCGAATGATATTGAAAGAAACTGAGCTAAGATACCCCGGAAAGTTATCAATTACTTCTCCGTGTTCAATTTTTTGGCGCGTCCGCAGATAAGCATCAATGAGTATTTCACTTTCACACCATTCTCCATACAAATTAAACTGCTGTAGCGATCGCCGGACAAAGAAAACCAACCTTTTAGACGAACCCTCCTCGCGGGCTGATAAAGCCGCATTCATCACTTCGTTCAAGCGTTTTAGCTGTTGGCAAACCAGATCCATAGGGCGTTGAACCTCCTATTACAGAGTGTCCTAAGTTGCCAAAGTGTGACAGTTATTGTTAAAAGTAGAAGGCCGAGGGCTGAGGGCGGAAGGAAAGCTTTTTTGTCAGTGGCTTGCAGCCCTGTGAGAGCCTTTACCGGGTGACTGCGGCTATGTCAGGAGCCACTGAGCCAGTCCGGCTACGGTCAATGTCAAGGTTAGGTTATCGATATCGCGAAAGGGCAATGCTTCTACGCCCGTAGCCACCAAAGCGATCGCGCCGATTAAGCTTCCTAGTTGTAGCGGTGTTTGCGATAGCTGAAAGTAGCCGAGGGCGGCAAAAAGCGCTACCATGCTCCAGCCTAGCCCCCAACTACCGAGCAGCATAGCGCCTGAGCCGATCCAGCTTTTTTCAGCACTCAAAGGGAGTTTGTGGCGACCCCAACGGCGACCCACCACATCCGCTAGCCCATCGCCGCCGCACATCATCATCAGCGCTAGTATGCCTGCTGGCGAACTGCGCCAGAATAGCAGCGTACAAGCCACAAACACCAGACCGTAATACAGCGGCCCCCGCAAAATTTCGCGCGGGTTGCCCTGACGAGTCATTGATTTGACGGCGGCTTCGTCCTTTAGCCAGCCCAGACCAATTGCCAAAAACTTGAGCGTAATCGCCAGTGGCACCAGCGCTGCCCAGTAACGGGCTTCACCTGAGGCGCTAAAAAACGGCCAACAAAGGACAAACAGTGGCCCTGTGCCAATATGAATGATTTTGCGGCTGAGGGTTTGCGCTAGCAGAGCGCGATACGCCAAACGATTCATCAGTTGTAGCCAACTGAGGGCGATCGCAAACGTCAGCAAAGTTGCCAGCGCGTTTTGAACCAATACCATCCTCTATACTTGCAAACTGCGAATGGCCTCTAGCATCCCTTTAGCTTTGTTGAGCGTTTCTTGATATTCTCGCTCGGGCGCTGAGTCGGCAACCAGACCCGCCCCAGCCTGAACGCTCACCTGCGAACTGCCATCTGCCTGCTGCCGTACCACCATCGTCCGGATGGTAATGGCCGTATTGAGCTGGCCTTCAAAATCGTAGTAACCATATACGCCAGAATATGGCCCCCGCCGACAAGGCTCTAGATCGTGAATAATTTGCATTGCCCGAATTTTGGGCGCACCGCTGACGGTTCCTGCCGGAAAGCAAGCCTTGAGCAAATCCCAAGCCGTCTTATCGGGTGAGAGTTCACCAATCACGTTGCTAACGATGTGCATCACATGGGAATAGCGCTCAATCACCATCAGCTCATCTACACGGACGCTACCGCTGAGGCAAACCCGGCCTAAATCATTGCGACCCAAATCTACCAACATGACATGCTCGGCAATTTCTTTAGGATCTTGCAGCAGATCTTGCGCTAATGCGGCATCTTCCTGGGGGGTTTTGCCCCGTGGCCGCGTTCCGGCAATGGGGCGCACTGTAGCAACCATCGGCGCATCTGGGCTAGCCCCCTGATCGGCTTTAACCATCACTTCTGGACTAGAGCCAATAATCTGCCAGTCGTGAAAGTGAAAGTACGCCATATAAGGCGATGGATTGATCAAGCGCAAAGAACGGTAGAGGCTGAAGGGATCGCCCTGATAAGCGGTTGAAAGCCGCTGCGAGATCACCACTTGAAAAATATCGCCCGCTTGAATGTGGGTTTTGGCCTTTTCGACGCTGGCACAAAACTCTTCTGGGGTGCGGTTGCTGGTGTAGGCTAACGGCTGGATGTCTACACTCCCTGGCGCTGCCCAAGTCAGCAGCGAATCCTTGCGGCTCAGCGGCATCTGTAGCTTGTCAACTAGCTGCTCCACGCGATCGCAAGCTTGCTGATAAGCCTGGGCTAAATCTTTGCTTTGGCGGATATCGGCGTAGGCAATCACCCAGATTTTGCGCTTAACCTGGTCAAAAATAAGTAGACTATCTACCTGCATCCAAAGGCCGTCGGGTAAATCGTCCGCCGTTGGCTCATAGATAGGAACCGTTGGTTCAATCCAGCGAATTAGCTCGTAGCCCCAAAAGCCAAACAGTCCGCCAATGCCCGGTGGCAACTGGGGTAGCTTGACAGGCTGATAAGGGGCGAGGCACTGCTGCAAATGTTCAAACGGGTTGCCCTCAAAAACCTGAACCGATCCATCGCGGTAGGTTTGGGTGGTGCGATCGCCCCGACTGGCCAGAATCCACAACGGGTCGCAACCCAGTAAACTGTAGCGGCCTAAGTTTTCGCCCCCCTCAACAGACTCCAACAAAAAGCTATAGGGCTGACCCGCGCAGACTTTATACCAGGCTGAAACGGGTGTATCGAGATCCGCAGCCCATTCTTGATACACCGGAATAAAGTTTCCTTGCTGAGCAAGCTGAGAAAACTGATTCAGATCTGGGAAAATCATGCCAATTACTACTAAGTGCAACAAGGGCACGGCATTGCCGTGCCCTGAGGGTTGACTTGAGGATAAGTCAATTTAGCCGCTCAGTGAAACTAAACCTCGTAAGGTTCGCTGCCACTGAACTTGATGGTTGCGGGATTGGGGTTGTCGCCAATCTTGCGGTCTTTTTTGCCGTAATAGTCGCGGCCTTCGTTCACCTTTTCAGGGAAGACGCCATCAGCCGGGTGGAGATACTGAGTTTCTCCATTGGGGAAAATGCGATAAATCTTATAGTCGTCCATTCTCGGCTTGAACTTGGTGCGTAGTTGCGCCCCTAATGCAATGCACTGCTCTTTACGAGACAGATACAAGAGGTTCTCGCCTTCGTTCATGATGGCAGCCCCGCCTGTTGGCATTTCAAAGACTTGCTCTTTGGGGCTAGTCCAGGTGATTGCGTACTTTTCTTCAACTTCCGCTTTGGTTAGGAGGCCGCCAGTGCTACCGCCGAATATAGGAGTTTTTCCAGTCAGTTCTTCTGCCATTTGAATCCTATCTCTCAACCTTTTGTTCGGAATCGTATCACCCGAAGTTACTCAATTTATCGACTTTGTGACGAACTTTTACAGAAATTTTCCTTATCACTTGGATGGATGGGTGGCAGCGGGGGCTGGCGCTCAATCCGCACATTTACTTAGGTGCTGTAAAGCCAACTATCAAAAAACGATTAACTTGTCGTCAATAGCTAGGAGTCTCACGATGGCTATCGCTATAGTGAGGAAGCTATCAGCGCTGGCAGGCAAGGCTTGCTAGCCACCATCTAGACACAGGCCAGCATTCAAAGTCGGGAGTAGGTGCAAAATGAACGTTTTGGTGACTGGGGCCGCGGGCTTTGTGGGCTTTTTTTTAAGCCAGCGACTGTTGGCTGAGGGCGAAACGGTCTATGGCATTGACAATCTCAATGATTACTATGATGTACAGCTCAAAAAAGATCGCTTAGCCCAGCTTTTGCCTCACACCAGCTTTACTTTTCAGCAATTAGACTTAGCCGATCGCCAGGGTATGATTGAGCTGTTTGAGCAGCACTCGTTCGATGCTGTGGTACATCTGGCGGCTCAAGCAGGCGTTCGCTATTCGATCAAAAATCCCTACGCCTACTCCGATAGCAACCTCAGCGGCTTTATCAATTTACTAGAAGGCTGTCGCCACACGCATGTGGCTCATTTAGTTTTTGCCTCTTCTAGCTCGGTTTATGGGGCAAATCGCCAGGTGCCGTTTGCCGTGACTGACAATGTCGATCGCCCGGTGTCTCTCTATGCGGCTACCAAAAAGGCTAATGAGCTAATGGCTCATGCTTATAGCCATTTATATAGCCTACCTATGACCGGGCTGCGGTTTTTTACGGTCTATGGCCCTTGGGGACGTCCGGATATGGCTTACTTTAAGTTTGTGCAGGCGATCGCCCACGACCAGCCCATTGAAGTTTACAACCACGGCAAAATGAAGCGCGACTTCACCTATATTGACGACGTGGTTGAAGGGGTGGTGCGGGTAATGCGACAGCCACCGCAACCGCCGACGCTAGAAGCTGCGATCGCTGCTGGCTTAAATACCCAGGCACCGTACAAAATTTACAACATCGGCAATCACAATCCGGTTGAGCTAATGCGTTTCATTGAAGTGATTGAAACGGCAATGGGCAAACCAGCCGAAAAGATTTTTCGACCCATGCAACCGGGCGATGTGCCAGCAACCTATGCCGATGTCGATGATCTGATGGCGGATGTAGGATTTCGCCCTGATACACCGCTAGAAGTTGGTATTCAAAACTTTGTGCGCTGGTACCAGACTTACTATGCTTAAACGCCGCTAAAGTCTGATCAGGTCCGCTCAAGGCAAGAAGCGGAGGGCAGAGGGCAAAATGAAAGATTTTTTGTCAGCGGCTTTTAGCAAGCAGTTTGACGGTTTCAACCTGAGTGGCTAGAGCGATCGCTTAAACCCCAGCCTTCACTCTCAGGTTGGAGGCGATCGCGGCCATAATCGGCTTGAATAGTTTTATCTATTTAACGAATATTGCCATTTCAGTGGCGCGATCGCGACGAGGTAATTTGTGAAGCCGTCTACGCTGTCCGACTCTCAAGCCACTGCTCGGTGGTGGGTCATGCTGGGCATTGGATTGGGGGTGCTGATGTTCACCCTAGATACCAGCATTGTCAATGTAGCCCTACCTACCTTTGTGCGAGTGTTTGAAACGCAGTTTAGCACCGTGCAGTGGGTGGTGCTGAGCTACTTGCTGGTGATCAATGCGTTGGTGCTAGGTGCGGCTCGCTGGGGCGACTTGATTGGCAAAAAGCCCCTTTATCTAGGTGGGTTAGTGGTTTTTACCATTAGCTCAGGGCTTTGTGGCCTTTCGCCTTCGGTGGGTTGGCTGATTGCCTTTCGTTCTTTGCAAGGCGCGGGCGCTGTGATGATTTCGGCCTTAGGCGCTGCTATCATCACCGAAATTTTTCCCCGCCAAGAGCGGGGGCGGGCACTGGGCATCATTGGGGCGGTTGTTTCGTTAGGGATTGCCCTAGGGCCAACGGTCGGCGGCTTACTGCTCGATTGGACAGGCTGGCGGATGATTTTTTGGGTGAATTTGCCAGTGGGACTTTTTGCCAGTTTGGTGATTGCCCGCAGTTTGCCCAGCGTCAGTCAACCCACCCAGCATCAGCGCTTTGACTGGCTTGGGGCTTTGCTGCTAACAGGGGTTTTAATTGCCTTTTCTGTAGGGATGACAGAAGGCCAAGAGCAAGGGTTTGACCAACTGCTGCCCTGGGCTTTGCTCGTTATTACAGTTGTGGGGCTGTTGCTCTTTCTTTGGGTAGAAACCAAAACGCCCAACCCCATTGTTGATTTGGCTTTGTTTCGTAATCAGTACTTCAGCCTTAGCTTGCTGGCGGGTGTGCTGGTTTTTATTGTGATTGCAGGCACGATTTTTATCTTGCCGTTTTATCTGGAATTGGTGTTGGGCTATCGCCCCCGCCATGTAGGGCTGCTGCTAGCGGTTTCGCCAGTGTTGGGGGGCTTGGTGGCACCGTTGTCAGGCTATTTGTCGGATCGCTTGGGTTCTCGACCCATCAGTTTAATGGGGCTGGGATTGATGACGGTCGGTAGCTTGCTGATCAGCACTTTTGGGGCTGAGTTGACCGATTGGGGCTACATCTGGCGTGTGGCTCCGTTTGGGGTGGGTTTGGGTATGTTTCAATCGCCCAACAACAGCGCCATTATGGGGGAAGCACCGCCAGAACGAATTGGTATTGCCTCTGGGTTACTTTCGCTATCGCGGACGTTGGGGCAAACAACGGGGCTATCTTTAATGGCGACCCTTTTTGCCCTGGTCACTTTAGCGCATACAGACGCGACCGAAGTGACGCAAGCGACTGCGACTGCCATTGTCATGGGGGTACAGTGGACATTCCGAGCGGGGGCTTTGGTTTTAGTGGCTGGGGCGGCTATTTTGGCTAAAACCTGGCAGATGCAAAAAAAGCCTGTGGTCTAAAGCCCAAAAGCGATCGCTGCTTAATCGCCAGCCAAAACCCGAATAAGCTGCCACTGGCCGTTGACGTTTTCAAAAAGCCCTCTGGGATCAAGCGGCGCGTAGGCATAACGGCTGTACACATAGCCTCGAACATCATTAGGCAAAATAATAGGCGTCCAGCTTTCTAGCTCATCTGGCATGCTGTCTGGGCTGTCTTGGTAGAGACGGCTAGCGGTTGCCTGATCAAATTCAACTAGCTCGTTTGACAAAATACCGACAACGGCAGAATTAGTGTTGGCGGCGGCGCGAACGTTGACGTTATTGCCCATAACCATGATCGTGCTGAACTCATATTCGTCTCCTGGCGCGGTTTCGGGGTCAGGATACTGCCGGTAAAATGCTTGGGTGGTGTTGGGGCACACCCAAACTGGGTTGCCTGCTTCAACGGGTGGGTAGTCACTGGGTTCGCAGCTTTCTAGAGCCATCATTTTTTCTAGAACTTGCCAAAACCAGCCGTCGTCTATATTTAAGTCCATATCCTCGATATTCATCGGCCCGCCAAAGCCATAAAACAGACCATCCGGCGGCAATAGAGATCGAATAAACGCCTCATCTCGGGCTTGAATGGCTTGTTGCAGGCGATCGCGAAACTGATCAAATTCGCTGCCAGCGGGCACTTCGTCGGTTAGCTCTAGCCGTTTGTGAGGAAAGTCAGAGAGTTTAGGATCGGGCCGGGGGGCGGCTGTTTCCGGTTCAGACGGCACCTCCTGAGTGGGGGTTGAGGGTGTAGTCGGGGTCACAACTGCGGAGTCTTCAGGGGCGATCGCTTCAGGTTGAGACTGCATCAGGGCAATACCGCCCCCTGCGACCGCTGCCGACCCTACTACGCCAGCAATCCATAAATAAGCCTGTTTCATAAGGTTTCATCAACAACTTCAAACATGAGGGAAAAAGCCGCTAAGTCTCGCATATCAATTTGTCGAACCGTGTCCGAGGCGGTAACCCCAAGGCCACGACGGCCAGCACTGGTATGAAAATCCAGCAGCAAGTTATCGGCTAAGTCTAAAAGGGCATCGTCAGCAGCAGCAGGTTCACCATCACGGAGTCCTCGACGGGCTCCTAAGGCACTCAAAACCTGTAGTGCATTTCTTAAAGGAGCGGCGCTGGCGATCGCCAATACTTCCACCATACCAACGGGCGCTTCTACGATCAGGCGAAAGCGATCGCGCCCAGGTTCGGGAATCCGCAGATGTTCACCTGCTTGCACCCGCGCTGCTTCGGTTGGAGCCGACCAGGTGTTGGGATAAATCAGCAGTAGATCCGCTGCGGGTGTAATCACCAACAAGCTAATAAACAAATCTCTCGGTTCAAAGTTTTGCACTTCAAACTCAATTTCTGCGCCAATTGGTATCTGCAAAATTCCTCGGTAGGGGTTGACAGCAGCGCTGCCCCGACTGCGAACGGTTACTTCTGAAGCCGTTGCCTCGCCGCCGCCATCGATTCGGCGCAGAGCAGTAACCACGTTTAACCGAGAAGCGTTGGGGTTTAGCAACAGCTTCAAAATATGGGTGGCTAGCAGCAGTTTGAATTTGGGGGTCAGCCGTGCGATCGCGGCTGTCAACGATTCATCGGCCAGACCAAAAGAGTGGGGCACTAAGTCACGACCGGGCAAAAACAAACCCCAGGCACCTACAGGTGGGAGAAGCGCTTCCTCTGGGAGTGCCTGCCCTTCAGTCGTCAGACGACCGAGAAAATAGTCGTGCGGTTGGTCGGCTGCGACGGCTTCTAACCGGGGCAGGGGAGCGAGCAGCGATCGCGTTTCGGCCAGATATTCAGTCAAGACCCCAATTTTGAGGTGAATGTTTTCGGGGATAGCCCGCACCGTCTCTTGCAGCAAAAGGCCAGGTTGCAGGTGAGCAATTTGGCGCGTTTCTAACAGCTCACCTTCGGCCTCTAACCCCTGCCGGGTCAAGATTTTCACCTGAGCCAAGGGTTCTCCCCTGGCATTGAGCGCACTAAAGCGGGTTGCCTCACCAAAGGCGTCTAAACTGCGGGGATCAATGCCGCCTAACCAAATCTTGACCTGGTTGCCTTGGGCTTGAGTAATGACGGCTTCGGCTGGCGGTGTTTGATGCGGCACAAAATAGAGAGGAGCGTTAGTTTTGTCGGCAGTGACGTTGGCCTCAAACTCTGGCTCTTGGATAATGCGCGAAAACTCCATTGCCAGACTTTGGGTACTGCGCCCAATATTGGCGATCGCCTGTTGTACGGGTTCATTGCCCACCTGCTGCCAAAGGTAGCGCGTCAGCAAATAAGTAAAAGCCCCCGCCGAAAAATCGCCAAAGTTGGCATCTACAGCTAGCTGGTTAGGGCCAGCCGAGGTGATGACAAACCCTTTAGCAACCCCCGCTTGGCGTTGTTGAGCCAGCGCTTCTGGAGAGATTTGCAACTGAGCTAGCCAGCGGTTTTGATAGTCTAGTTCCAAATCACTAGGGCGAGGCACTTCTGAGCTATCGGGCAGCGATCGCACGGTTAAGGTGCCTCGTTTGCCGCCACCAGAGTAGCAACTGTCTAAAACCACGGTAACCTGGTCAGTCGCTAAAGCCTGCATTAGCAAAAACAGCGTTTGCCCAGTAATATCTGAAACGGTTTCGCCACGCGATCGCCCGCCGATAGGGTCAGGGCTGTCAATTGGCACCAGGGTACTGTTAAAAGGCTGGTTCGGCAGCGGTTGGGGATCTCTCACTTTAGCGCCGTGGCCAGAGTAGTGAAAAACCACCACATCGCCAGGACGGGCTTGCTGAATCAGATGGGTTTCAAACGCTGCCAAAATGCCTGTTCGGGTTGCTGCTTCGTCAGTTAGCACTTTAATATCGGCTGGATCAAAGCCAAAGCGATGGATCAGCAGCGATCGCTGTAGTTGCACATCCGTCACACATCCCTGCAACGGCGTTGTGGGATAACGATTAATCCCTACCAGCAAAGCTAACCGCCGGGGCGTTGTTTGCGCCTGACTATAGCGCTGCTGAAGAGACGCCATCCCCAGCGTCGTCAGCGTCGCCCCCGTTAGCTGTAAAAATCGACGACGCTTCAGAAACTGCTGCACAGCTTTTTTCGTCCTTAACTCTAAAAACCAAAGATTTGCCTGAGGGTTTGCGGGTGATCAAGGCACCCGCTGGTGTCTGCACTTAGCCGTTAGCCCCTTGTCGGGACGAAGCCAAGACGCCCGGATCGGCAAAAGGCATTGCTCGTTTAGACTCAACCGACTGCTTTTTCGCTTCTAAGGGGCAGACCTAGTACATTTGCTATCTTCACCAAGCCTGAGGCGCTTTTCCGGAAATGGTTACGCTTGTTTACCTTCAAAACCCTCGCCCCTAAAAATTGTTCGCTAGATAGCCTGATTCTATTGACTGGCCGCTGAAGTTCTGAATAGTCCCTTTATCTGCAATCCCCTCTGCCTATCTTCTAGGAGTGCTACCGCTAGCCATGTCTTCTGAAAACCAGACCCCGCCAACCCCCACCGAGGCCGCTCAACCTGTCGTTAATGAAGTGTGTTTGCAAAGTTATCTTGATGCAGCCAACGACGTGGTATTTGCGATTGATACGGCGGGGCAAATTCGCTACATCAATGCCTACGGCACGCAGCAGTTAGGGCAGACTTACGCTGATCTTTTAGGCCAATCTTTGCTAGAGCTAATTCCCTGGCAGTTTAAGTTACAGGCTCAACAGCTTGTGGTGCGCTTACTGAGCAAGGGGCAGCTACGCGATCAACTGCTGCGACTGAATACACCTTCAGGTCAGGTTTTGACGCTTTCGGTTAATGCCAGCTTGCTGCGCCAAGATCAAGAAATTACCGGGGCTATCTGTACGGGTCGCCAGGTAGAGGCTGAAGCCGAAACCGCCGCCGCAATTGAGACGCCGCCTGCTGTGATTGAAACGGCTGCTCAAATTTCGGACGATTTGTTTCGGGCTTATGTCGAAACTGCTAATGATGTGGTTTACACGCTGGATTTAGAAGGCCGCTTTACCTTCATTAACACCTATGGCACCAAGCTGTTTGGTGGCGAAGAGGGCGATATTATTGGCAAGTCTTACTTAGAGTTTGTAGCACCCGAATGCCACGAAGCGACCAGCAGGGCGTTTAGTAATCTACTGCGCACGGGTGAGCTACGAGATTACGAGTTTACCTTGCTGCAAAAAGGGAGTAGCCGCATTTGCGTAGAGGTCAATGGCCGCTTGCTGTATCGCGATGGGCAGCTAATTGGGGGACTAGGCATTGGTCGCGATATCACTGAGCGCAAGCGCTTTGAACAGCAGCTACAAATGTTTTCTAAGGCGCTAGATGCTGCTAACGACAGCGTTGTCATTACTGACTTAAAGGGCAAAATTCTTTATGCCAATTTAGCCACCCAGCGCATTTTGGGGCGATCGCCAGAAGCGTTAGCCAACCAGACGGCTGAAGTATTCTATCCCAACGCGGCTCAATCAACCTGGCTGATTGAGCAAGCTCAGCAGGGCGGCTGGAGTGGCCAAGTGGTCTGCCAGCGGCAGGATGGTAAAACTTTTACGGCTTTAGTTTCGGTTGGCCCTGTTTGCAATGAAGACAACGAAATTACTGCTGTATCGCTCATCTATCGAGACATTACTCAGCTAGAACAAATTAAAGCGGAGCTAGCCTCGAAAAACTTGGAGCTAGAACGGGCTAGCCGGATGAAGTCAGAATTTTTAGCCAACATGTCTCATGAGCTAAGAACGCCGATGACCTCCATCTTGGGCTTTTCCTCCCTCTTAGAGCAGCAAATTTTTGGCCCGCTTAATGAACGTCAGCACCTCTATGTGCAGCAGATCTTTCAAAGTGGTGAGCATTTGCTGAGTTTGATTAACGAAGTGCTCGACCTGTCCAAAATTGAAGCCGGACAGATGATTTTGCATGTGGCTCCCATTTCGATTGAGAGTGTTTGTCAAAATGCGCTCAATATGATCAGCGCTCAAGCGACGGCAAAATCGCTAACCGTTGAACAAGACATTCAACCCAATTTGCCGACCCTCAGAGGCGATGAATTACGCATTCGACAGATGCTGCTGAATTTGCTGTCGAATGCTGTCAAGTTTTCGGAGGCGGGGGGAGCCATTGGCCTGATCGCCAAACAGGTACGCGGCCAAATTCAGCTAACTGTTTGGGATCAAGGCATTGGCATTCCCTCTGAGCATCAGTCTTTGCTGTTTCAGCCTTTTCAGCAGCTCGATAGCTCTTTGTCTCGCCAGCACGAGGGGACTGGTTTGGGGTTAGCGCTTACCTATAAGCTAGCTAAGCTTCACGGTGGGGATGTTAGCGTTGTGTCGGCTTTGCATCAGGGTAGTCGGTTTACGATTTACTTACCGATTGAAGGGCTATCAGAAGCGCAATCACGGCTACAGCAGATCAATGCGGGCGATCGCACGGTTGTCGGCAACCCATTAGCCGCTCCCCACCCCAACCGCTGGGCGGGAGAAGTTTTGCTGGTTGAAGATCATCCTGTCAATGCCATGCTGCTAGAGCATATGCTCAAATACTGGGGCTATAAAACGCATCATGTCCTGAACGGACAACTGGCTTTAGATTGGCTGCAAGATCATCGACCGATGCTGATTTTGATGGACATTCATCTGCCCAAAACCGATGGCATTGAAATTACTCGTCAAATTCGCCAAAACCCTGATTGGAAAAATATTCCGATTGTGGCGATGACAGCGCTGGTCATGGCAGGCGATCGCGATCGCTGTCTAACCGCCGGAATGCAAGGCTATCTCAGCAAGCCGATTAATTCAGCCGAATTGGTGTCTGTCTTAGCCAAATACACCTGGCAAAGCTCTTTTTAATCCAGCATTCACTCATAAAAAAGCCCCTGGAAAAACTTCCAGGGGCAATCAGGGTGCATCTACCAGTCCCTACTGCGCTAGGCGTGGCTCTGAATCCGGAAACCCCTAAAGACTTTACGGCTTTTTCACATCCGCACCGCTTTATCAGCACTTGATGAAGCCAGGAGGCGATCTGCGACAGCGGTAGCCTTGGCATTGAAATACTTCAATCACTCAAAGCTGCTGCCAGCAAAGCTTTTCTGCT
Organism: Almyronema sp.; assembly: GCF_052168255.1. Lineage (NCBI taxonomy): Bacteria > Bacillati > Cyanobacteriota > Cyanophyceae > Nodosilineales > Nodosilineaceae > Almyronema > Almyronema sp. Next base: position 63,893 of record NZ_JBQLZL010000111.1, read on the forward strand.
GCCCATAGCAGCGTCAGGTTTAAGGGCAAAAAAGAAAGCGATCGCCCTCAAGGCAACCGCTCTCTTGACTCATTTCAAAGGGGCTGGCCCTGAGGGTTTGGCCAATCAAGCCCTCAGGGCGAAGCGACTTAGTAGTCGAAATCACCCATACCGCCGCCAGCACCCGCGCCAGCGCCAGCGCCATCCTTAGGCTCAGGCTTATCGACGATAATGCACTCGGTCGTGAGAACCATACCCGCGATCGAAGCTGCATTTTGCAACGCCGAACGCGTTACCTTAGCCGGGTCTACAATGCCTGCTTCAAACATGTCAGCAAACTCATTGGTTGCTGCGTTGTAGCCAACATTGAAGTCCTTCTCTTTAACCCGCTCAGCAATCACGGCTCCATTTTGACCCGCATTTTCAGCAATGCGCTTCAGCGGTGCTGTTAGCGAACGCATGACAATGAGCGCGCCCGTGAGTCCTTCACCCGACAGGTTGTTATTGGCCCACGCTTCTAGATCCGGTGCTAGGTGCGCGAGGGTGGTGCCGCCTCCGGGGACGATGCCTTCTTCAACCGCTGCTTTAGTGGCGTTGATGGCATCTTCTAGGCGCAGCTTACGATCCTTCATCTCGGTTTCAGTCGCTGCACCGACTTTAATGACCGCTACCCCACCCGAAAGCTTAGCCAAGCGCTCTTGTAGCTTTTCTTTGTCATAGGAAGAATCGGTTTCTTCGATTTGACGACGAATCTGCTCACAACGCGCCTTAACGTCGGCTTCGTTACCTTCAGCCACCAAAGTTGTGGTGTCTTTGGTGAGGGTGACCCGACGAGCTTTGCCGAGCATATCCATCTTGGTATTCTCAAGCTTTAGCCCCGTGTCTTCGCTGATGACCTGTCCGCCTGTGAGAACGGCAATGTCTTCTAGCATGGCCTTACGGCGATCGCCAAAACCAGGCGCTTTCACCGCAGCTACATTGATAACGCCGCGCAAACGGTTGACCACTAGGGTTGCTAGCGCTTCTTTCTCAATGTCTTCTGCAATGATCAGCAGTGGCCGACCAGCGCGGGCTACCTGCTCCAGTACAGGTACTAAGTCCTGCACCAGGGTAATCTTCTTGTCCGTAATGAGGATGATTGGCTCATCTAGAACCGCTTCCATCCGCTCAGTGTCAGTAGCAAAGTAGGGAGAAATGTAACCCTTGTCAAAGCGCATCCCTTCGGTGACCTCCAGTTCGGTGGTCATCGACTTGCCTTCTTCCAAAGAAATAACGCCTTCACGACCGACTTTGTCCATTGCCTCAGCAATCATCTGACCGACTTCGTCGTCGTTACCCGCAGAGATAGACCCGACTTGAGCAATTCCGGTGGAATCTGCGACAGGGCGAGCATGTTCAGCAATTTTGTCAACCAGGTAGTTGGCCGCTTTGTCGATGCCGCGCTTGAGGGCAATGGGGTTAGCGCCAGCCGCAACGTTGCGCAACCCTTCTTTAACAATGGCGTGAGCCAGTACCGTTGCAGTGGTTGTACCATCGCCAGCCGCATCGTTGGTTTTAGAAGCCGCCTGACGAATCAGCGAAACCCCTGTGTTTTCAATGTTGTCTTCTAGTTCGATTTCTTTGGCAATCGTGACCCCATCATTCACAATTTGAGGGGCGCCAAACTTCTTCTCTAGAACCACGTTGCGTCCCTTAGGCCCCAGGGTCACGGCAACGGCTTCAGCGAGAATGTCCATGCCCTTTTCTAAAGCACGACGGGCATTTTCGTTGTAAATAATGCGTTTAGCCATAAATTCCTCGGTGGTTTGAGTGTTGAGTGACGGAGCTTGTGTTTAGAACTCTGAGGCAGCAGCCTAAGAAAGAACGGCCAAAATGTCTTTTTCAGACAGCAGCACACATTCATCACTGCCGAGTTTGATTTCGGTACCGGCATACTTGGAATACAGAACCTTGTCGCCAACTTTGACTTCTAGCTCTTGGCGGGTACCATCGTCGTTGCGCTTACCAGGCCCTACTGCGGAGATCTCGCCGACTTGAGGCTTCTCTTTGGCCGTATCTGGCAGCAAAATGCCACCAGCCGTTTTTTCCTCAGAAGCGCTCACTTTGATGAGGACGCGATCGCCTAGAGGCGTAACGCTAGACACACTTAGAGATACAGCTGCCATAGAAACTCTCCAGACTTGCTTTAACAGTTCAATAATTTATTAGCGGGGAGCCGAGCAAATCTTGCTAACTTTGTTTCCGCCCATAAAAGCGTTGCCAGCCTAAACCCAAATGAGCGGCTAAAGGCAACCCCACAAAATATAGCGCGTTTGCAACCTAAAATTAGCACTCTCACCTCCCGAGTGCTAATTTATCGAAGCAAATGGCTGCTAGGCAACAGTTTCATCTGTACGGGTTCCCGAACGTTTTTTTAACGCTTTAGGATAAAAAGCTAGGGGCTATAACTTTTGACAGAATTTACTGGGCTTCTACGAACCCTTACGCAGTTTAGAGCGTCGTAGACTACCAGCTATCTCAGGCCAAAACTACCATGTTTGTCTTCAATTCCTTGGCGCAACCGTTGCGATTGTCTGTGCTGAGCGCGATCGCAATTGGCTCGATGTTTTGGGGTTCACTCCCAGCTAAAGCGGCTACCTTTAATATTGGCGGACTCAGATTTAGTGAAGCTTCTGGCGACTTTCGCCTAACCAATGGATTCGTTCAAGACGGTCGGGCTGTGCTGTTTCAAGAGGTATTTGGCCCCAATGTCGATCTTTCAGTCGCGGTGCGCGGCATGCGTGATTTAGGCATTTTGGGGTTCCGGATCGAATCGATCGTCACCAACCTCACAGGCACACCCTGGGCTTTTTACGATTTTGAACTCCAAGAAATCTTTGGCACCCCTAGCCCGGAGGCGGATGGTCTTTCTTTCGGTCAGGGGATAACCAATGTGCGGCCTTTTAGATCGGATCGGCTTCGCAGTGTAGATGAAGTGACTGACGTTCGAGACTTTGTGAATTTTTCTAACGGTGTCGTTAATCCTGGCGAAACAGTCAGGTTTAACTACGTGATTACCGATAGAGTGCCCAACGATTTGTTCTACATCCGGCAGCGGCCTAACTTTGTCCCAGGCGGTACAGGCTTTATCCAAATTCCACCGCCCGCCCCGCCGCCGCCGCCAACGCCGATTCCACCCCCGCCTCCCCCAGAACCGCCCGCTCCCCCGTCC